>CALJEO010000101.1 GCA_938073845.1 uncultured archaeon | reverse complement strand
GTGAAGGCTAAGGTGATGGAGATAGCCGAGAGGGTGGCTAGGGCTATAGAGGAAGGCAGGTTCCCTGAGCTCGAGTACCCTCCTAACTCGCAGAAGAACATACTTTTCGACGAGAGGGTGGGTTACACATTCAAGCCGACCTTCTACGGAAAGATAAGGGGTTCTCACTCTAAGAGTCTGAAGACGCTCTCAGGCATCTTATACGGGGTGAGCAGGGCCTTGGATCACTTGGAGAACGGGTTGACAATGACGAAGAGGGACTTCTACTATCTGCATAAGGTGGAGAGGCTGAAGGGAACGCTCTTCCCGGAGGACCAGAGGGAGACGGATGCCAGGATAGTGCTGATGGAGCTCCTTTTGGGAATGCCTAGGGAGGCCTTCTCAATAACGAGCGATCCTAGGGGATGGATCTACGGGGATATAGAGCTCATAGATAGATCTGGAAGGGTCCTTAGAGCTGATCAGGTCGGGGAGATGGGATACTCGATCCCTCCAAGGCCTGAGAACATAAGATTTAAGAGGATAGGTGTCAGGGCCGTGGTGGCTGTTGAGAAGGTCGGGCCTGCGAAGAACATGATAGAGCTCGGGATACCTGAGGAGAGGAGGATAGCTATAGCTATACTCCAGGGGCAAGCTTCGAGGAGCATGAGGAGGTTCCTCAGGATTATCTCAGATGAGGGTGTTCCAATAGCAATACTGACTGACTTATCACCCTGGTCTCTAAGGATAGCTGCTACAGTGGTCTATAATAGCATAAACTCGGCCCATATACCTCACTTAGCGACCCCAGAGGCCAGGTTCATAGGCATACTCACCAGGGACGTTGAGGAGGGGTTCTTCAAGGACTACAGGTTCGCCCTCGAGCCGCTGACGCAGGCCGACTACAAGGCAGCGCTTGACAATAGGTCCCTGCCGAACCTTCAGAACGAGTTCTGGCAGAGGGAAAACGATTGGTTTCTGGAGAACAGGAAGAAAGCTGAGTTGGAGATATTCAAGGCCATGAGCCCTTCAGCAAGGACCCTAAAGGAGTACTTCGTCAAGTACCTCGGCGAGAAGTTGGAGCAGCACCTAGGGGTAAGCATATGAATGTTTTTATTTCGATATCACGTTACTGATTCGCTCCGGTGGTGTAGCCCGGTCAAGCATAGGGGCCTTTCGAGCCCCAGACCCGGGTTCAAATCCCGGCCGGAGCATCAGCGGGGGTAGCCGAGCCAGGTCCAAGGCGCCGGATTCAGGGTCCGGTGGGCGTCAGGCCCGCGTGGGTTCAAATCCCACCCCCCGCACTTGATGCTCCTCACCCCGAGGAGAACTCCGCCGGGTACGAGCGTACCTAAGAAGCACTTGCTGATTCTCGCTTTAACGGTTCCTCAGTAATCGTACAACCTGAAACAGCTCCAATTTCCCAGAGTACCTGAGTCCTTGGTGAGCAAGAGACCTTTACGGCAAAAGGCTTCGATTTGTAGCTATCTGTGGCCCTCAGATATTCCAAACTCTTCTCGGCATAGTTCCCTTCCCCGAAAGAAGTTGCCCACTGTGAGTGGGGGCATGCCGATCTCATGGACGCGAGCAACATCGGGCGCCGCGAGTAGTCATAGCCCCATCGGGAAGAAAAGATTAATAGGTTGATATGATAGTCCGGCCGAAGCCCCGTGGTGTAGCGGCCAAGCACGCCGGGCTTTGGACCCGGAGACCCCGGTTCGAATCCGGGCGGGGCTATCAAACTCCCACATTTACCAAGGGATATAAATTGTCAGCAGCTGCGTTCTTCCGAGCAAGATCACTCCAATGAAATGATTAAGAACCATTCAGGACCATGGAGTATGTGTTGTGATCAGAATGTGTGAGAAGTTCTTCGTGGTCGACTCGATGAGCGGGAAGCTGGCTAAGTGGATCAGGATCCTTGGGTGCAGCGTCAGGTATGTATCCCCTGAGCTCGACGACTCCTCAGTTCTGAGCATGCTCGAGGGAGGGATCCTCATAACTAGGGACTCTGAGCTCTTCAGAAAAGCAGTGGGAATGGGGTATGAGGCTCAAGAGGTACCCCAAGGGATTCTGGATGCTCTAGCAGTTCTCTCCAATAGGTTCAGGATAAGGCTCAAGGTAGATGCTAGGAGGACCAGGTGCCCCTTCTGCGATGCACCTCTCACCATCTCAGGAAGGTCCGAGGTAGGATCGGAACTGCCTAGGGAGGTAGCTAGGGGGCACAGGAGGTTCTTAGTCTGTAGGAACTGCAAGAAGATCTTCTGGTTTGGTTCTCACTACTGGAAGATGTTGCGAACACTGGCCGGGGTCAAGAGGAAGCTCCTATCCGATATCTTCCAGCTAGACTCAGGATTCGAGGACTAGGATAAATTTAAGTTCCGCCGGCTCCTGGAGAGATGGGCCGATGAGGGATGTGTGCGACGGCAACGAACCGTGAGTTGACTGACCTGAGCTGAGGCCCAGTGCGGTAGGCGCGATCTATAACGATTTAATCTGGGCCGGGAAGCAGGCTAGGTGATAGCACGGACAGATTGGAACTGGTACTCAGGAACGTGGCCGAACCCCTAGATGAGTTCGTCATGACTTTAGATGAGTTGAGGGAGCTCGTTAAGGGAGGAGGACACAGGACCTACGTGGGCTACGAGCCGTCAGGACCCATACATGTAGGCACGCTCATCACGGTCAGGAAGCTGAGGGACATGATAAGAGCGGGCTTCCACTCAATAGCTCTCATGGCTGACATACACGCTATACTGAACCTGAAGGGACCTCAGGACCTGATAAAGGAGGTATCAGTGACTTACTGGAAAACAGTCTTCCATGAGTTGGGCTCGAGGGACATCGAGATAAAGTTAGGGACGGACTTCGAGTTATCCGAGGATTACGTGATGGATCTCCTCACCCTATCGCAGAGAGTGACCGCTAGGAGGGCTTGGAGGTCCATGACCATGGTGGCCAGGGAGCAGGAGGACCCCTTCGTCTCTCAGATGATATACCCCCTAATGCAGGCCCTTGACATACTCTACCTCAAGGTGAGGGTAGCCATAGGGGGGACCGACCAGAGGAAGATACATGCCCTGACCAGGGAGGTTTTCAGCTCTGATGTACCTCTCAGGATCGAGAAGTATGTTCCAACTGCCCTACATACTCCGCTGCTCCCCGGACTAACTGGGGGAAAGATGAGTAGCAGCATACCCAAGTCGCATGTAGCCGTTCACGATCCCCCTGAAGTGATAAGGGAGAAGGTTATGAATGCCTATTGCCCTCCGGGAATTGAGGATCAGTACGATGAGGAGGGGAAACTGAAGAACCCTGTGTTAGCGATAGCGAAGTATTTCATGCTTCCTGAGACAGGAAGAATCGTCCTGAGAAGAAGTAGGGCATTCGGAGGAGGTGAGGTTGAAGTGACTAGCTACGAGCAGTTGGAGGAGATGTATAGGAGGGGCGAGGTGCACCCGATGGACCTTAAAACTGCTGTGGCTGACTACTTGATCGAGGAATTCTCTAAAGTCAGGGAGGTGTTTGAAAGTGATAAGGACCTCATTGAGCCCCTCTACAGGCTCCAGAAGTGGCAGAAAGAGAGGGGATTATTCGGGGAGGTTGAGTGGAGGGAGGTCCTCAGGTCCTACAAACCCTACCTGGGCAAGGAGGAGTAGGGGATCAAGCCCCAACCTTCTCCTTCAGGATCCTCGCCGCTTGGATGGCCTTCCTGATCAGGAGCGGTATCGTAGTATCACTGAGCCACCCTATGCTTAAAGATAGTGTCAAAGACCTTATAATGGCTCTCTGGGTTAGAGGAACGATTGTATGCTTATTTATCTCACCTATCTCAATGGCTAGGCTTAGGGACCTAGCTTGAGCCATCTGGATCGACTTGAGTATGTCCTCCAAGCTGACCGAGAGCACCTCAGGCGAGTAGAATAACCCCTCCTCATCTATAGCCCCGGTGACCCTGAAGCCCACCTTGAGAGGCCTTATGTTAAGGTTCCTGAGCAGGTCGGCTACCTGAGCGGAGGCCCTCTCTCCCTTCCTGAGCACGGTGACGCTCTCGGCTATGGCCACCTTCCCTCCCTGTATCTTGGTCGGTACGTTCATAGCCCTGAGGTCCATGAGTATCGGGCCCGGTGCGAGGTCCGTGGGGCCAGCAGGTATCACGACGTCCTCCTCAGCCACTTCCCCAGGCTTCATGAATACCTCCACCTTCCTCTCCGAGACCAACCTGTAGGTCTCGAAGGGGTCCCTCCTGCTGAAGATTACCACCAGGTTCGTGGGGAGCTTGCTCACGAGCTCCTTCAACCCCTTCCTGTCGGAGAGCTCGCAGGCCTTCTTAATTAGGGTCTTCTTCATCACGAAGAACTTCACGTCAGGCATCAGCTCCTTCCTCACTTTCCCGAAGTGATCAGCAGGTATCCTTGAGAAGTCAGCCATAATCAGCGTGGGGTATTCCCTTGAGAGCTCCAGGAATCTCTCTACAATGGCTTCCTTCCTTAGCCTTGATGGACTCTTCCTAACGGCCTCCAGAGACATAAGATCACCTCCCGGTAGCTATGGGAAGTTCCTCGGCAGGCCCCATGGTAGTCTTCACGTAAACCCTAGCTATCTTCCTGGGATCCTCGTACTTCCTCTCTATAGCTGAGAGCACGGCCCTTATGTTTTCCATGATCTCCTCCGGCCTCATGTCCCTGGACCCCACCTTTGTGTGCACTATGGGCTGATCCTTCGTCCTTATCCTAACAGACCTCCTGAGCCTCTCTATGAGGTCCGGTAGCTGAGAGATAGAGGCTGCAGGCAAGTTGATGGGCATCTTGTTCCTAGGACCTAATACAGGGCCTATTAATCTCACTATCCTGGGTAGGACGTCTGCTTGAGCTACGAAGAAGTCATACTCATTAGCTAGTTTCTTGAGGGACCTCTTGTTAGCGGCTATGGCCTCCAGTTCCTCGGGCTCCAACGTCCTATCGGCCCCAGCTTCCTTAGCCCTCGTGAGGAACTCTCCCTTCCCTATCACGGCTATCTTCATCTTCCTGTTCCTGGGCTGGTGAGGTAGCTCAACCACCTCGCTTATCTTAGCACTGGGATCCTTCTTGAGGTCTATCCCCCTGAGGACCACGATCAAGTCCACGGCCTCATTGAACCTCCTCTTGGGGCTCCCCTCAAGGATCCTCCCCAGCCTCTTCAGGGAATCACCCTCAACCAGTAGCTTCGACATATCAATCACCTATCAGGGAATCCCAAGTCCCCGAATCGACCTCTCTCTGGACTTCCCTGGGGTCCCTACCTTCCACCGTGACACCCATCGATAGAGCTGTCCCGAGGACCTGCTTTATCGTTCGCCTTAAGTCGGGCGTGTTCGAATCCTCCAACTTCATCCTAGCTATCTTAACGATCTGCTCCATCTTGAGGTTCCCCACCCTCCTCTTAGCATCGGAGGAACCTCTCTCCAGTTTGAGCTCCCTGAGTATCAGCATGGAGGTAGGGGGTGTGCCGACCCTGACCTCGAACCTCTTGGTTTCAGTGTCGACCTCTATTTCCACGGGTACCTTCATGCCAGCATAGCCACTGGTCCTCTCGTTTATCTCCTTCACCACCTGTCCTATGTTCAATCCCAAGCCCCCTAGGGCCGGCCCGAGCGGAGGGCCCGGGGTAGCCCTACCTCCCTCTATGAGCACCCTCACCACCTTCCTAGGCAACCTTCTCACCTCTCTTCTCCAGCAGCTTCACATTAATCATGGAAGTTTTCACTTCCCAGTCCCTATCTATATCCAGGAGCTTGAGGGTCAGCATCTTGCTCCTCCCGCCCTCCGGGGCGGCTATGACCACGGCCCTGTAGCCCTTGAAATTACCCTTAATAATCCTCACTATGTCCCCCGGCTCTATCTCAATGCCGGCCGTCTCGCTAGCTATTATGTCCTCTATCTCCTGGGGGGGGACGGGACTCGATGAGGCGAGTCTCAGCTTGCTCAGGCCAGCTATGAGCTTCCTCACCTCATACTCCCTCTCAGCCTCCACGAAGAGGTATCCCTTGAACTTGGGGATGAACGTTATCGACCTTATCCTGACATCGGAGGAGGAGGCCCTCCTCATCAGTAACCTCACTATGTTCATCTCCTTCCCCGAGACCACTCTGACGGGGAAGAAGAGGGACTGCCCCCTCTGGGACTCCATTTCATCCACCCACTATGTAGAGCGCTACCAGCTGTATCAAGAATCCTATGAGCCCTATC
>CALJEO010000100.1 GCA_938073845.1 uncultured archaeon | reverse complement strand
TCCTTACCGAAGGCCCCCGATTCAACGCACCCGCTAACCCCAGCTTTCCTCGCATCCTCCAAGCTCTTGCCCTGCCTGAGCATCTTCACCATGACACCATCGAAGTTGAAGAAGGGTGGCTCCCCGAAGCCGGGGCCAACCACCTTCAGGGCCTTTATCAGGAAGCTGTCCGGGTTCTTCTCGCTTATAAGCACAGCTGTATTGGGCTGAAGAGTCCTCATCTCATCGAGAACCTCGAGTATGAGATAGGATAGCTCGTTGACACCGTCCCTCCCATCCACCGTGAGGCCGCCCAGGTTGAGCTTTGAGAAGTCGTTGTAGGTGAAGCTCTCCTCTGCAGTGACCCCTACCTTGGGTACAGCTGGCTGGTTGTTGAACTTCAACCAGAAGGCTTGTAAGAGCTCCTTTGCCCTTTCCCTGGTCAGCCTGCCCTCCTCCACATCGCGCCTGTAGAAGGGATAGAGGTGCTGATCTATCCTGCCGGGGTTGAAGGAGTCCCAGGGGTTGGTCTCGTAGGTCACGCCGACGTGTATGAACCAGTAGTGCTGCAGCGCCTCCCAGAATGTTCTAGGTGCGTGAGCAGGAACCCACCTGCATATCTCAGCCATCTGCTCAAGCTCCCTCTTCCTCTCAGGATCCCTCTCCTCCCTAGCCATCTGCTCCAGCTTCTCAGCGTACCTCTTAGCGTAGATCATGATGGCATCAGCCACTATGTCCATGGCCTTGAGCTCCTCCATCTTCTCGTAGTACTCAGGATCAGAGGGATCCAGGGACTCCATCTTCCTCTTTATCTGCTCCTTTATGTCCAGGACCCCCATCTTGAATATCCTCTCTCCTCCCGCAGTGTGTCCAGGGGCTCTCTGCTCCATGAACTCTGTCCAAACGCCAGCTTCATAAGCCTCTATCCACTCCCTCGGGAGGTTCTCGAACAGCATGTCCCTCATCGTCCTCCCCTTCCAGAAGGGTATCGCCTCCCTCTCGTAGAACTCCCTTGTCTCCTCATCCACCTTGTAGGGCATGTTCTTCCTCTCATCCAGGACCTTGAGGTCCTCCAGGCTGTGCACGCATATCTCAGGGTAAGTAGGTACTTCCTTGACGCCCGTTCCCCTCAACCCGACGATCAGTTGACCCTCCTCAACGGGCAAGCTGACCCTCTCCATCAGGTACTTGAATGCCAGGGCGCGCTGTACTGGGATAGATTTCCCTTTTGGAAGGTCGCTTTTGTAAAATTCTGTTATTATCTTTGCCCTCTCCAATGAAACCTTTACCACCGCGTTTACACTCTCCTCCCTCAACCTGGCGATCCTCTCGTTGATGGGCCTGATGGAGCTCCTCCTCCTCTGGAGCTCCTTAGAGATCTTAACCTCGCAGAGCTCCTGCGGTAAACTGGAGGTCATGATTCACCCAAAATCATGGGAAGTCTAGGATTTAAATCTTTCTGTACAGCCGGATCTCTGGAATGTCTTTCTAGGATTGGCATCCGATGAGCTCCCCGCTGACCACAACCACTGGCACCCTGAACCTCGCAGTCAACCCCTCTATCGAGATCCTCGATAGGACCTTTCTCAGGGTCCCCCCGAAGCTCCCGGAAGGTAGGATCAGGACATCGTGTCCAGGTAGGCACTCCTCGATCCCAGTGATCAGGTTCCTCGCTAGGAAGACCTTAAAATTCGCCTTAATACCGGCTTCCCCCAGCCTCTCAGCTAACCCCCTGAGCTCACCCTCAGCTTCAGCTAACTCCTCAGAGAACTTGCTTTCCTCGAGCGGTGAGGTCAGAGGGATCCTCAACACCTTGAGCAGGGTCACCTCAGCCTCCATCAAACCTAATCTGCCGACTAAGAGGGCTTTGAGCATATCCGGGGAGAAGCGGCAGGTAACGGGAAGGAGCACCCTCCTAGTTTCGTTCACTCCTCAATTAGCCTCCCTTCTCTCTTATGTGTGTGGAGCACCACGAAGCTATTCGTGCCCCTCACTCCCTTTATCTCAGTGAGCTTCCTTATTATGACCTTCCTGAACTCCTCAACAGAGTCCACCTCGACTATGGCGACGATATCGTAATCCCCCGTTACCTCGTAGAGATCCACCACATCAGGCATCTTCCTCAGTTTCTCCACTATGCTATCGAGCTCGCCCAGCTCAGCGTATATGTTGAGTATCACGAGCAAGGGATCACCTCCTTATGGCCAGCACCTTGCCTGGGAGCTTTTTCATTAAAAGTCTTGCTAGCCCTGCTTCCTCTATCTTCCTCGATCCCCTTCCTATTATGACCACAACGAAGTCGAAGGTATCGCTGGATGCTGATGAGAGAGCCACATCGCTCGGATCCCCGAAGTCAACCCTGTAGTCCACTTCCAGTCCCATATCCCTGAGCTTCCTCGCTATGCCCCTAAGCGTCTCGCTAGCAGCTCTCCTCTCCTCCTCCACCTCGCTTGCGCTCAGCCCAGAGGGATCAACCACGGTAAGTAAATGAAGCCTGTACCTACCCTTCAGCCCGTGATATATGTCCTCAACGACATCTTCGCTCTCATAAGGCCTTATCAAGACTAAAGCTTCCTTCCTGTACTCAGCGGGTCTCATTAAGTCCGCGCTCATCCTCCCAGTTACCTTCATCCCCTCGGCCTTCCTGTAAGCCACGTAGAGGGCTAGCCCCACCATGAGCCATAGGAGTGCCAGGGTCCTCCCTACCTCATGCATCAGCACCGCTAAGATCAGGAGGGATGCTGTAGATATCGTACCGATGGCTGCTACCAAGTTAAGCTCTTTCCCAAGTATCCTAAAATCTCCAGGGGTCTTCCAAGGCCTGAAAGCCTTTCCCTCTATCCTCCTTATCCTAATCAGCGAGTAGTTGACTAGCAGGTATGATGAGAGCCCCGCTATTGCGTAAACGTCGGCTACCTTCTCCAGCTCTCCCAGGAAGCAGAGGATCGCGGCGAGCATGCCTGAGAATATCAACGCCCTGACTGGTGTTCTGAACCTCCTGTTCACTGAGTAAAGCTGAGGGGGGATCAGCTTGAACTTGCTCATCGAGTAGAGGACCCTTGAGACCCCCACCACCCCGGTGTTGGATGAGGCCAAAGTTATCATGAAACCAGTGAGAGCCACTATGAGGGAGGCATACCTCCCTATCACCGGGAAGGAGAGGGCTAGGGCAGCTATGGGCATCTCCCTATGCTCAACTAAGGTCCTCCAACCACTGACGCAGGTGCCGACGAAGGAGAGACCTAGGACGAAGACCAGGACCGATATCACTGACATCTTAGTCGCCGTCGGGATCCACTTGTAGGGTCTCTTTATCTCCTCGGAAACCTGAGCTATTGACTCTATGCCCACAAAAGAGCTCATGGCGAGAGTTGTTCCATAGAGAAAATTCTGAAGGCTTATATCCATCCCCGGTAGGTAAGCTACGCCTTCCATTGGCTCAGGAGCCCCGAGCTCCTTCACGCTGCTGAGGAAGGATGATGGGTCACGGAAGAAGAATATGAGACCTAAGGCCAGTAGTATCGCTTCTACGATCAAATCTGCAGCTACGAGCAGTAACGTGAATAGAGCCGACTCCCTTATCCCGATCACGTTGAGGAGCGTGAGCATACAGATCAGTAGGACTGCTACCAACACTATCCCCGGTACCTCCGGTGCAGCTAGCTCTAAGCGAAGGTTCCTGATCTCAGGGAACAGGAAGGAGAGGTAGCCTGCCGATGCCATAGCAA
>CALJEO010000099.1 GCA_938073845.1 uncultured archaeon | reverse complement strand
GAACTGGGGATCAACGTAAACCCTAGCGTGCATCTGAACCTTCGTTCCTGGCTTACCGACATAGCCATCCACCTTTATCAATGGGCCCTGAGCGAGGATGTGCTCTAGGACTCTCATCATCAACAGCCTGTGCTCGTACCTCAGCTCACTATCGTCGTTCACAACCACCGTGTTCGCTGCGGATCTGCTCCATATGTTGGAGGCCCATCCCCAGGCCCCGTTGGCGTACCTGGTGCCGTAGAGCTTAGCCCTTTCCAGGAGATCCTCAGGATTATCCAGGATTGGTACGAGTCCAGCCTTCCTCTTGAACTCCACTATCCTCCGGAAAGCTTCCCTGAAGCTCCTAGGGTTCAACTCCTCTAAGGGAGGTATCAGCTCCACCATCGGGATCCGCGGGCAGCATGTCGCATGACTATAAAAATTTTTAACTCTCAGCTGCTCCCTCAATTGCCCTGAAGAGCTCCTTGACCTCCTCCCTCCTGAGGACACCGTAGCTTATCCTGAAGAACTCCTTGCTTCCTCTGAACGCTGCTGCAGGGACTATTCCAACTATAGGATCCCAGTTGAGGAGTTTCAAAGCTAACTCGCTCGAGTCCGATACAGCTGGATGCTTGGCGTAGAGATAGAAGGCCCCCCTCGGTTCTGGGAAGATGAGCCCCGATCCTCTAGCCTCCCTGACCACCTCGTCCCTGAGCTCGGCGTAGTGGCTCCTGACCCTAGCGAAGTAGCTCTCACTAGCGGCCTCCATAATCCTGATCAGGAGGAGCTGAGAGGCTTCCGAGGCGCCTGCCGTCATCAGGTAGAGCAGCCTGCCCACCAGCTCGGGTCTCTCGGCCCCCCAGTAAACGTAGCCTATCCTCATCCCAGGTAGGGAGAAGGTCTTGCTGAAGGTATCAGCGATCACATCACCGACCATCTCAACGCGCTCGCCGAAGTATATCTGAGAGTAAGCGGCATCGTTTATCAGCAGCACTTTCTTCCTGCTCAACTCGGCCCAGAGGTCCCTGAGCTCCGAGTTGGGAATCACGTACCCAGTCGGGTTGTTAGGGTAGTTTATCAGTACCGCGGAGGCATCTTCTAGCTTTTCCAGGATCTCGTTCACCAGATCCTCAGAGAGGGGGTCGTAAGTGGCTATGCCGTAACCGAACTCCATGGCATGATCGAAGTACTGGGGGAAGCCCGGAGCAGGGACCAATATCTTACCCTTCCTGAGCTTAGAGGCAGCTAAAGTGGAGATCAACAGAGACTGAGCCCCTCCGTTTGTCACGAATATCCTTTCCTTGTCCAAGTTCCTGCCAAGGAACCTCTCAGCGAACTCGCTGATGCTCTCCCTAGCCTCCTCAACCCCTATGAACGGCAGGTACCTCCTTCCTATTTCCCCCAGACCCCTCAGGGCCTCCGATATGGGGATCGGAGGTTCATGGGAGGGCTCCCCTATGTGAGCCCCTATGACCCTCCTCCCCTCCCTCTCCTTAGCCCTGCAGGCTTCGAAGACGTCCCTTATGGTCAGCATGTGGGGCATAGGAGGGTAAAGTTTATCAAGATTCTCGCGTGGAGCCCGTTGCCTGATCTCCCCTGGGCCTTAACTGCTCCGGTCTAAATGAGCTCCCATCCCTTTCCGGACAGCATCACTCGCGCAAAGTCGTTTCATGAGGATCTTCAGGGTGGATGGCGAAGCTTCCAAATCCATCGCTCTCCGGAGGAGGTTGAGCACCGCGATCCTCCGGGCCGAAACCGGCCTCATCACCCTAGCTCATTCGGGATCAGTTCACTCGGGCATGGGTTCGAGTCCCATCGGTCACTGAAGTCACTCGAGTCATTGAACTTCACGCTAGGGGATGGCCCCGCAACCCATCTGGCGTTGAGGGGACGCATTCATCCGCTTGCGGGAGCTTCCAATGACAATATCCCCATACACGGTCCACACCGGCATTTCATCAAGCCATAGGCTTAATTCGGATGTGGGCTTAATCGCGAACTCCTACCCCACTCCGTTCAGGATCTCCAGGACCCTCTCCAAAACAGCTGGCAGGGAATTCTCAACCTCCTCGCTCATCTCCTCTCCCAGCTCCAAGCTCTTCGGCTGAACGCCCACCACGAGGACCTCCCTTGGGTGGCCGGTGAGCTTCCTGATCAACCTCAGAAAGTGAATTGGGGAGAGGGAGTGCGTGGAGGACCTGATCTCGATGGAATCGAGCTCCTCCAACCTAGCTGAGATCAGGCTGCCTGGCTCTCCTCCGAAGTCGATGGCATCGACGAGCACGAGTCTATCCAAGTTATGGAGGGAATCGAGGAGCTCGGAGAGATCCGGTCCAGAGAGGATCGCATTGACACCGATGGCCCTCAACCCCTCCCAGACCCTCACCCCAAGGCCATCATCGGACCTCATCGCGTTGCCTACGCAGATTACCAAGGTCCTCAAGGCTCCCTCCTCAGCCTGACCAGGTGGACGGAGCAGGATATGCAGGGATCGTAGGCCCTGACCAGCATCTCCAGCCTCAACCTAAGCTCCTCGTCACTTAATCCCCTCAGGTTCCCGACCGCTATCCTCAAGTAGTGGTCCATGTTAGCTGCGTTCTGAGCCGTAGGAGTGACTATGTTAGCGAAGATGACCTCACCCTTATCGTTTAGCTTGTAGTGATGGTAGAGCAGCCCCCTGGGTGCTTCAACCACCGCCATGCCCTCTCCCGCTCTTGGGGAGACCTCGACCATGAGCTCATCCCTGATGCCCTCATCTAGAAGACCGTTTATGAGATCCACAGCCCTCTCGACACTGTATAGGAGCTCTATAGCTTGAGCCAAGTTATTTGAAAATGGATTCGATGCATCTATCCTATCCTCCAGCTTCCCGTAAACCTCCTTGGCCTCCCCATAGAGCCTATCCCTGTTGAGCAGGAGCCTGGCGAGGGCACCCGTCATGAAGCTCCTTCCCCTGTAACTTGAGTGCTTCGCCGATGAGTGCTCCACTGTCACCTCGTTCGTGAGCTCCATGTACCTCTCGACCGGGTACCTCCCTCCATCCGAGACGAGTAGATAATCCCCTGAGTAGCCGTACGCATCGCCCGGATCTACAGCTATGTATTGGTTGCTCTCCCTGGCGAATTCTGGCATAGGGAGTGAGGAGAAGACCTTAACAGCCTCTCTGGCGCCTTCAATCGATTCCTCCAGCTGTTTAGCTAACCTCTCTAGCTCCTCGCTCCTCGGGACCCTGGTGTATCCCCCCGGCTTCGTCACGACGCCGTGAACTGTCCTCCCTGTCACAGTCTCCTTTATCGCATTACCGGCCCTCTTGACCTTCAGAGCCAGCTTCACGGTGTCAGCATACCTATCTACCATGCTAATCGCATCCCTATATCCCATGAAGTCCGGAAGGGCCAGGAAGAAGAGATGAAGAGCGTGACTGTGTATCACATCAGAGATCAGCTGGAGCTCCCTGAGAACCTCCGCCTGCCTGTCCACCCTTATCCCCATCGCCTTCTCTATGGCCCTGGAACTCGCTACCTGATAGGGGTCCGGGCAGATGGAGCATATCCTCGCCGTTATATCAGGGACCTCATAGTACCTCCTTCCTATCAGTAGACGCTCGAAGAACCTGGGTCCTTCAT
>CALJEO010000098.1 GCA_938073845.1 uncultured archaeon | reverse complement strand
GCCTCCACGTTCCACTCCTGTACGGTCTTCCTCCTCCTGTCGATGTAAATCCCAAGCTTCCTGGCTTCTGAGATGCTGATCTCAGCCCTCTCCAACTCCCCTAAGCTGAATCCCCTACCTATCTTCTTCCTCTTCCGATCCCTCGTGGAGGTGAGCACGAGCGGGCTCAGGGGCCTCATATGGTCAAGCGGAGGGAGCTGTTTAAAAATCCGCTCCCTCATCTGGTCACTCCCGGTCGTGAAGAGTATTGAGTATTTGTGATTATTGGCCCAATTTTTAAAATAATTTACCTAGCGTCGGGACGAATGATTTATTAAATTGGCCAGCCCCTCCCATAGGGGATGTCATGATAGCGGTGATCAAGAGGGACGGGGAGAGGGAGGAGTTCTCCCACGAGAAGATAGTGGTCAGCTGCATGAAGGCAGGGGCACCGCTCGATGTGGCGAGGAAGATAGCTAGGATCGTGGAGTGCGACCTTCTGAGCAGAGGGGTTGCGGAGGTGACGACGAAGGACCTCATGGGGAGCGTCCTCTCCCTGCTCAGGAGGGAGAACGAGGAGTGGTATCAGAATTGGATAGTCTTCGATAGGGCTGTTAAAAAGAGGAAAGTTGAGAGCTAACTCACTTTTCATCTGATTATCTCATCGAGCCTCACCAATATGGCTCCCTCCCTCAGCATCTCAGACTTCGCTGCCTCCTCCTCATCACGGGAGATGCCCCTCACCGCCTCCTCAACCACCAGGGCCTCGTAACCCAACTTCAGGGCGTCCAGCACCGTGGCCCTCACGCAGTACTCGGTGGCCACTCCTCCAACGAAGAGCCTCCTGACACCCAGTCCCCTCAGGACTGAGTCAAGATCTGTGCCTTCGAACCCGGAGTAAGCCTCACTATCCCTCCCGGTGGCCTTAGATATTATCAAGGCTTCGGGAGGTACCTTCAAGTGGGGGTGAAACTCAGCGCCCTCTGTACCTGCAACGCAGTGAGGAGGCCAGGGACCCCCCCTCTCCCTGAAGGAGATGTGATCGGGGGGATGCCAGTCCCTGGTCAGTAAGATGGGGAGCTTCCTCCCATTGAAGGCCACTATCAGCTCATTGAGGGGGCCTATCACCGAATCCCCCTCCGGAACGGGGAGGGAGCCTCCCGGCATGAAGTCCCTCTGCACATCGACTATGAGCAGGGCGGACCTTCCCGTCAGAGCTACCCTCATGCTTGCCCCGATCAGGTACACCAACAGCTTTTAATCTTCCGGGATGGATACCCTGACGATCCCTTTACCCCCGAAGCCCTCGAAGACCTCACCCGCTTTCCTCAAGCCTCTCATCAGGTCCCCGAAGTACTCCTCGGGGCTCATCCCGAGCATCCTGGATGATTCGAGGAGCTCACCCGCTCCCCTCACCCAGACGGAAACAGCTCCTTCATGAACACCAGCCCTTATGTGAGTCGGTACGGGTAATCCAGCCGGTAGGAAAGCGTAACCCTCAGCCCTAGGGTTCGCCAAGAAGCCAAGAGATTCCATCTCCGAGATCAGCCTCGAGATGAGGGATTTAAGCTCCCGTTTGGGGAGATAGGCGTAGAGCTCGACCTTCAGGAGGACCTCCTCAAATACCATCGGGGAGGGACCACTCACCTAAATAAAAACTTTTATGTTAGAGCGCTCAAAGAATCAAGGGGCTAACCTTTTATCAGGCCTAGGGCCTTGAGGTTCAACTGCCTGATCTCCTCAGGGATGGGGAGGTATCCCCTAAGTACCTTGCTCTGCCCCTCGGTGTTCACGTACTTTATGAACTCCCTGATCGCCCAAGCTTTGGCTGGATCATCGTAGCTCGTGTAGAAGAGTAGGTGACTGAAGGAGGTTATTGGGTAAGAGTCCCTTCCGGGAGCGAACAGCATGGCATCGAGGTCCCCGCTGAAGTCCCCATCCGGGCTGGAGGGTAGGAGAGGTGATGCCTCCCTCGCTGCACTCACTATAGTGAGCTCGTTGGCTTCAACGAAATTCCCATCCTTGTTCCTTATGAGCGCGGTCGGCATGTTGAGCTCTAAAGCGTAATTCAGTTCCAAGTATCCTATGGAACCAGGTGTCGTCCTCATCACCTCAGCCACTCCCTGATTCCCCCTCCCACCTACCCCGTTCCCCTTCCTGTCCACGGGCCACTCTACGGACTTCCCAACTAGCTCCTTCGGCCAAGCATGGGGCGCTGCCTTGTGGAGGAACCTCGTGAAGACGTCGGTTGTGCCGCTCGAATCGGACCTGTGAACAGCTATTATCTTCCTCTCAGGCAGATTCAGGTTCGGATTTAGAGACCTCAATCTCTCATCGTTCCAGTACTGGATCTCCCCCTTGTATATGAGCGCTATCGTCTCAGCGTCCAGCCTCAGCCTACCGTCGAGCTCGGGCATGTTGTAGGCTATCACCACAGCCCCTATGACAAAGGGCATCTGCACGAACTTCCCTCTCCAAGATTCCCACTTCTCCCTTGAGATTGGAGGATCGCTTGCCGCGAAGTCAACCACACGAGAGAAGAACTGTTCCTGTCCCGTCCCGCTGCCGGTTGGGTTGTAGTTTATGGTGACGTTAGGGTACCTCCTGTTGAACTCATCTATCCAGGCCGCTATCTGAGGGTAGGGGAAGGTCGCTCCCGATCCCAGCAAGTTAATCCTCTTGGTGGTGACAGTGGGCGTGGTGGTGACAGTGGGCTTCGGTGACAGGAGAGCTAGGACAGCTCCTAAGACGACTACCGCCACCAGCGCGACGGCCAGCAAGATGTACTTCCTCATGGGGACCACCCACCTCACCTGATAGGGAAATTTTATAAACATATATTCCTTACTATTTATAAAGAAATTAAGGGTACATTAGTATGTAAATTTCCATTTTACTATATAAATAAATAGAATCAACCAAAAACTATATATTTTAGTTAGGCGCTCGCTCCCTATGAGCAGGCTCTACGTGAGGAACCTCCAGCTGACTGGCAATGCCACGTACACGGTCTCG
>CALJEO010000097.1 GCA_938073845.1 uncultured archaeon | reverse complement strand
GGGCGTTCACGGAGAACCCCTTCTCTGGGGAGAAGGGCCTCCTCTACGATGGAAAGCTTTACGAGTCCAAGGTATGGATAGGGACGAGGGACATATCTAGGGGGATAGCTAACCTATTCGCGCTGAGGTTCCTGACACCCTTCAGGCTCGTCAAGGGGGGAGAGCTCCTGAGGAGCCTTGAGTTCAGCGAGCTATTCCCCTTCATGCTCAGGAAGTACTCCGCCTTGATGCATCAGTACGTGGGCAACATGGATGTTGATGTGAGGAAGGCCCTGGAGGGGTCTCTCGGTGTCAAGCTAATGAGTAAGAGATTGAGGGAGGTGAAGTTCAGGTATAAGAACGAGGAGCAGGTCTTCCTCACGGGGGATCTGCTCTACTCAGGGAGGCTTCGCATCGATGTCAGGAAGCCCCTCCTACTCTGCCAGCTCTCGCATATAGGGAAGAGGAGCAGCTTCGGTTTCGGATGGTACGAGATCATCTCCGTCCGGAGCGCCCGATGCTGAGCGCGGACGGCATCTCCTACTAGAAAAATATAAATAGAAGTAAAGGGATCTAGTAGTATGCCCATCGTGAGGGTGACGAGGAACTACCAGGTGACGCTGCCAGCTGATGTGAGGAGGGAGCTCGGGATAAAGATAGGGGATCTGCTGAGGATCACTTTAGCAGGGGAGAGGGCGATAATAGAGAGGGTTGAGGAAGATTTGCCATCTTTCGAGCTGGGTAGGCCCGTTGGAGAGGAGGATATAGCTGAGGCTATCCGCAGGGGGCTGCTGCGCCAGCTGGGTGTCTAGGTGGAAGCGCTGGTGGACAGTAACGTCTACGTTTACAGGGCCATAAGGGACTCAGCTCATCACTTGGAGGCCAGGAAGTTTCTCGAAGAACTCTCAGTATGGATTACTCCCACTCTCGTTTTCCATGAGGTTATTTGGGCTCTTTATGAACTTCTGGGACGTGAAAATGCGCTAAAATTTGCGTTTGTAATGCTGAGGCACAGGAAGCTCCGAATGGTCCCTACAACTGAGCAGGACATCCGCTGGGCCTTAGCTGAGGTTGAGGGAGAGGGGATCTCCCTAGCGAGGTACAACGATAAGGTAATTTTGGCTGTTGCCAGGAGGTTGAAGCTGCCCCTCCTAACCTTCGATAAGCAGCTTCTTTCCCAAGCTTCCCGAAGCGATGTCGAGGTGATAGATCCCTACAGACACTCCAGTTAAGCTACCGCAAGACTAATCCATGGGGGCTTATTAGACCTCGCTGCTAGGGAGTGCCTCGGCACCTCGGATCAGGAGCTATCCGTAATGAGCCATTGCCGCCGGGGGTCAAGGTGCTCGCTGCCGATTCGGAGTTCGGGAAAAAGCTCCGTATGTAGCGGAGCCTCTGTCCTGAGGGAACCTCACGGGCCCACCCTAGGAGGTCCCTTGATGCCAGTGGGCTCAGCCGCCTCAGGCCATGCCACTGGATGTGCTAGGTTGGCCGTTAATAGGAGGGCGAGGCTCCCCGAATGAGCTCCAAGGCAGGTATCGATGTACTCCTCAAGGGGCTGAGCACGTCCGGAGGGCGCTGAGCATGGTCAATGGGGTGCTGGGCCCTGAGGATGGGCCGAGGCCCTGAGATCTTCAGGCCGAGTTCGATCTACGAACATGTTCTGGGGCTAAGCGTACGAGGGAGAGCGTCAACGAAGCATAAGTCTTAGGATCCCTCTATCTCCCCCAGGCTCTCATCTATTATGCTCACCGCCCTCTCTATCTCCTCCCTGCTCACTATCAGGGGAGGGGCGAACCTCACCACGTTCCCATACCATCCGCTGGTGGCGAGGAGCAACCCCCTCCTCAAGGCCTTATCGAAGCATAGCTGAGCTGTCTCCTCCCTGGCCGGCTTGCCCTCCTTAACTAGCTCTATCCCTATCATCAAACCCTTCCCCCTCACATCCCCTATCAGCTTCCTCCTACCCTTCAGCTCCTCAAGGAGCTTCAAGGCATAATCCCCAGTCTCCCTGACGTTCCT
Organism: uncultured archaeon; assembly: GCA_938073845.1. Taxonomy (GTDB): domain Archaea; phylum Korarchaeota; class Korarchaeia; order Korarchaeales; family Korarchaeaceae; genus Korarchaeum. Next base: position 18,408 of record CALJEO010000097.1, on the reverse strand, counting down.
CAGTATTCTCTCCCTGTTCTCTATGAAGTGGGAGAGTGTGGCCTCAGCGGCAGCCATAACGAGCGGGGGAGCTGCATAAGTTGAGTGCTCATCCCCTGGCTCCATAACGCCAGCTATCTCCTCCCTAGTAACGACGGCAGCGAGGGGAAGACCTCCAGTCATTCCCTTCGCAACCACAACTATATCGGGCGTCACATCGAGGGCCTCGAACCTCCAGGTCGTTCCTGTCCTCCCCATTCCGCTCTGTATCTCATCGAATATGAGGAGGGAGTTGTTCTCCCTGAGCAAGGCGGCTAGCTTTGGGAAGAAGTGATCTGGCGGGTATACTATCCCGCCGACTCCCTGAATGGGCTCTATTATCATGGCAGCGTAATCCCTGTTTCCAGAGAACCTCAGGTAGCTCTCTATCAGCTGAAGTATTGAGTCTGAGCACTCATCACAGCTTTCAGCCTTAACGGGGCACCTGTAGCAGTAGGGATAGGGGACGTACGCTAGCCCGGGAGGAACGGGACCGAACTCCTTCCTTCTAGATCCGTGGAATGTGAGTGAGCCGGTTGTCCTCCCGTGGTAGGAGCCAATCGTAACAAGCACCTCCTGCCTCCTCGTGTACTTCCTGGCGAGCTTGAGGGCTAGCTCAATCGCCTCACCTCCACCCGGCTTGAAGGCCACCCTGTTCAGCTCCCCTGGGAAGAGGGATAGGAGCTTCTCCGTGGCGTTTAGGAGGTGCTCAGAGTAATAGACGTAGGAGCCTCCAGCTATTAGGTCCTCAGCTGCGCTCTTAATCGCTTCCACTAGGTAATCCGGGTTGTGGCCCAGGTAAGCTGTGGTTATCACCGTCATGAAGTCCATGTACCTGTTGCCATCAACGTCCTCAACGTAAACCCCCTTAGCCTTCCTCACCACTATCCTATGGGTCCTGAAGAGGTTGGTCATGAGGGAGGCGTCCAGCCTCCTCAGCATATCCTGTTGCATCCCCTCCTCAGGCCCCAGAAAGATATAACCTTGACTGGCCCGGGGGGAGTAAGGTTTTTAATACGCGGGTGAGTAGCCAGCGAGCAAGGGAGGTGTCTCTGATGGAAGGTGATGGCACAGATGCGCAAAGATCCAAATTACAGACATCTGACCACTCGAAGGAGGTTTCAACTCTTCAGAGATTCCGTTTTCTCACTGAGCTTCGACATGGGTGGCTTGGTCGCTGGAGGCATCCTCGAGGGATTCTCGGGCCTCGCCTTAAGGCGTCCCTGGTGCATCGCCCTCTACCCGATAGTGCTCACCGGTAGGGGCTCCTTAAACGGGATAGAGGCAGCTAGGATAAGCACGGGGCTTCACTTGGGTACAGTGAGGCCAAGCTTCAGGGGAAACACCCCGTATTATTACTCGATTATCTCCTCCATGATACTCCTATCCCTCCTGATGAGCCTGCTGATGGGCTTCCTGGCCTTCCTATTCACGGGCTCCAGCCTCAGTGAGCTCCCCCTCATAGTCTCAACGGCGATATCATCGCAGAGCATAGCGATGATGGTCATAATACCGGCGACATCCTTCGTGGGCCACGAGTCCTTCAAGAGGGGCCTTGACCCTGATGCCGTCACCTATCCCATAACCTCAACGATAGCTGACATATGGGCAACTATCTCCTACCTAATCTCCCTCAGCTTAGCTTTCAATGAGCTAGGAGTGATTGTGATCTATCTGATCGCCTCAGCCACCTTGATCCTCACCTTGGCATTGTCCCTGATCTTCAGAGGGGAGGATGAGTTCAGGAGAACCGTGAGGGAGTCCTTCCTCACGATAGTCACGGTCACCCTGATCTCGAGCATCTCCGGGTTCTCCCTATCCTCCGTAAGGGAGCAAATTGAGAGGAGCCCGGGGGTATTGACCGTCTACCCAGCCATAATCGACACGATAGGGGATTGCGCCGCGATATTCGGCTCCATCTCCACGACAAACCTCTTCACAGGTCTTCTAAGGCCTAGGATAGGGGAGCTCACATCTAAGGCGCATGAGGTGATGCAGATAGGGGCAGCTGGCCTCATCTACTTCACCCTTTACAGCATCATAGGCTTCCTCGTCGGGGGGTCAAGTAGCTCCCTGATAATACCTCTCTCCGTCTTCCTCCTCCTCTTCCCATTGGTCACAGCTTTCGCGTTCTCGCTCGCGATCCTCACCTTCAGGAGGGAGCTCAATCCGGATAACTTCATCATACCCTTCGAGACCACCATCACGGATACGCTGTCCACAGTCATGATAGCTGCGATGCTCTCCCTCATGGCTCAGTAGGTTCCGGAGCATCCCCCATCTCCCCTCACGTCCACACAACCCACTTTCAAGTTATCCTCCCTCAGGAGGGCTAGTGCAGCAACTCCAAGCCTTGATGGATATTTCTCAACCTTTATCTTAACTCCCAAGCTATCGCTTAGCTCTATTCCCTCCTCAGCTACTAGAGTGTTGCTCGAGAGATCCAGGTAGGCTCTGGGGAAGTCCAGGGCCTCTTGGCAGTCCATCCCGTACTTCAGGAGGTTCGTCGAGATCCACCAGTGAAGCTGGGGTCTGAAGTGCCCGCCTGAGGTACCTATGACGTACCAATCCCTGCTAAGGTTGAGTAGGAGGGCTGAGAGAGTGTGTAAGGTCCTCTTCCCGGGCTCAAGCCTGTTCACATGATTTTCGTCGAGGGAGAAGCTTGAGCCCCTGCAGTTCAGCGTCACCTGGTACCTGGGCTCCGTCAGGCCGGAGCCGAAGGCTGTGAAGATGCTCTGAATGCCCGCAACTATCATGCCCTCCGGGTCTATGACCGCGAAGAATGTGGTATCGTCAGAGCCCCTGGGGGGCAGTGAGGTCATCAGTTCTTTCATCTCCACGTACCTGGGATCCGTCACATACCTATCCCTCATCGCGTAGGCCATCCTAGCGATCTCCATGAGCCTCCTCACCCTATCGAGAGAGGAGGGCCCTCCCAGCTCCTCCGTGAGCATCATCATGTGCAGGGTGGTGATGCCCTGCGTGGGGGGAGGCATCTCGTAGGCCTCATAACCCCAGACCCTGGCCCTTATGGGTTGGCCCACGCCCGCTCTGTAGCTGGCGAGATCCTCGGGGGAGAGCACCCCTCCCCTCTCCCTCACATAGCTAGCGATCCTGGAGGCGATATCACCCTCGTAAAAGTCCCTTGGGTCCTCGGCTATCCTCTCAAGGGCTGAGGCCAATCCCTCGAACCTCTTCCGAGATCCCTGCTTCCCTATATCTAGGTAAGTGCGTGAGGATCCGGGATCAGCTGACAGGAACTCCCTGTGAAGATCAACCGCTTTAGATAAGCTTTTAGATACTGGGAAACCTTCCCTAGCTATTCTAGCAGCTCTTGAGACGAGCTCGCCCCAGTCCATGGTGCCGTAACTCCTCCACATCGTATGCAGGGCATCCACGTAGCCCGGGACCGTTATGGAGAGGGGGCCCGTGGAGGGCATCTCCCTGAAACCCCTCCTCACCAGCTCCTCCCTGCTCAGCCCTAGGGGGGAGGGTCCGGAGCCGTCAACGAACTTAACCTCGCTCCCAATTCTCACCAGAGCGAAGAAATCACCCCCTAGCCCACCCAGGTGTGGTAGGAGTACCGAGAGGGAGAGTGAGGTCATCACAGCTGCATCCACAGCGTTACCTCCCTCCCTCAGGACCTCAGATGCTAGGGTAGAGGCTAGGTAGTGCTCGCTAGCCACAACACCGCCGTAGGTCATGTAGGGGTGTCTCATAAGCCAGGCTGAGGTGAGAGGAGATAAGCTCACCGCCTGGTGGGGGGATCCTCCAGAAGGCTCCTGACCAACCTCATCGTGTTCTCCACGTCCTCAACCTTGGCTAAGGCCTGGGGAGAGTGTATGTACCTTGTAGGAACTGAGATCACACCTACGGGAACGCCCTCCCCGCTCAAGCTTATGGGGCCAGCGTCAGTACCGCTCACGGGAGAGAGCTGAAGCTGGTAAGGTATTCCCAGCTCCTCCGCCCTTGAGATCATCGATTCCAGCAGCCACCTCCTCACGACGATGGTCCTGTCCATCACCCTCAGGGCAGGCCCCTTTCCGAGCCGCGTTATGTGGCTCTGCTCCGGGATTCCTGGGACATCAGCAGCTATCGTCCCCTCGAGCACGAAGGCGAGTTCAGGCTTAACGATGTTGGCCGCCACCTGAGCCCCCCTCAGCCCCCTCTCCTCCTCGCAGGTGAAGACCGCGAATACCTTGGCCCTCGGCTCAGAATTTGCTATGGTCTCAGCGAGCACCAGGCAGCCCAACCTATCATCGAGAGCCTTCCCCATAATTACCCCAGTTTCGGGTTGGTGGATGAACGGGGAGTCGAATGTTATCGGGGTCCCCGGCCTCACCCCGAGCCTCTGAACCTCCTCAACGCTGGAGGCCCCGATGTCCACGTACATCTCCTCAAGCTTCGGGACCCTCTCCTCCCCTCCCATGTGCGCGGGCGTTGAGCCCACCAAACCCCTGAGCTTCACTCTCCCATGCACCAACACCCTCTGAGCTATGAGCTGGGAGGGGCTGAGTCCTCCCAGGGCCACGAACCTGAGGAAACCGTTGCCCTCTATGTGCCTCACCATCATAGCAACCTCATCCATGTGGGCGGCTAGCATGATCCTCCTCCCCTCCCCCTTCACTGCATAGAGGTTCCCGAAGCCGTCCTCGTGAAGTTCATCCACCTTGCCATCGAGCTCCTCCCTTATCAGCTCCCTCACCTCATCCTCTAAGCCGGGGGGTCCTGAGGCTGAGGAAAGCCTCTCGAGCAGGGAAAGCCAGCTCATGGGATCACCTCACATGCAGGCCAGGTAGCCACCATCTACGGGCACGATCGCCCCGGATATGTAGCTAGCTCTCTCGCTGCAGAGGAAGGCTATTAAGCTAGCTACCTCCTCAGGCCTCCCGAACCTCCTTGCGGGTATCTCAGCAGAGGCCTCGGCCTCCATCTGCTCCAGGCTTATCCCCCTAGCGCTAGCGTTGGCCCTCAGGAGCTCCTTCTGGCGCTCCGTCATTATCCTGCCCGGCATGACGCCGTTCACAGTAACCTCAGGCGCCAGCTCCCTCGAGAGGACCTTTATCAGCCCGATCAGGGAGGTCCTTATCACTGAGGAGAGGGGTATGCTCATGTTCACCTCCCTTATCGCTGTGGAAGTTATTATGGATATTCTCCCCCATCCCCTCTCCTTCATCCTGTAGCCGAAGAGTCTGGAGAGCCTGATCGCACTCATCACGAGGAGGTCGAAGGATTGGTACCAATCCTCATCCTTAAGCTCGCTGAACCCAGCTATCCTAGGGCCTCCGTAGCTCACGACCAATATATCGGCCCCTCCTAGCTCCTCAGCCCTCCTGTAGAGCCTCTCCAAATCCTCAGCCTTGGTGACGTCAGCTACCTGGAACCAAACCTCACCCTCCATAGAGAGCTCCTCAGCAGCCTTCATCACCCTCCCCTCATCCCTGGAGGCTATCAGTACCCTCGCTCCCTCCCTGAGCAGTGAGAGGGCAGCCGCCTTACCCATGCCCGAGCTGGCCCCTGTGATCACGGCTAGCCTGCCCCTGATGCCCAGATCCATGGGATAACCTAGCGTCGCTTGACTAAAAGCGCTAGCAATGGTATGAGGACTGAGGCTAGGAGCGCAGCCACCAGGGTGAACCTGGAGTTATAGCAGGAGTACTCACCTACGACACTCCCGTAGTTGAGGACCTCCACCGTGTATTGGGGAAGGAAGCCCGTATCAACGCTGACCTCAGTCCCATTGTAGATCCTCCCCTGAGCCCTCACGGAGAGCTCTCCCTCTCCTCTCACCCTGACGGTGCCCTCAGGCGTCAGTTTCACTTCCAGCGGTTTGACCTCTACCCTCCTCTCAACCTCAGCACCGTTGCGATCCCTAAGCCTCAGGCTCACGTTTCCAGATCCCCTTAAGGGGATGAATGAAATCCTGAAGACTTTTAAGGATCCACTCTCACCATCTGCAACGTAGCTTAGCTCTCCCCTCAGCCAGTTCGGTAGTTCCCAGAGTAGAAGAGCGCCTGAGCTCTTCCCCTCGACCTTAAGCTTGCTGGAGTCAGCTAATACGTGGACAACCCCTTCAGAATCGATGGCAGCAACTAGGTTACCGTGGGTTTGCACGTAGTAAGCTGGAACCCCGATCCTCTGCAGCACCTTACCGCTTAGTGTATCTAGCAGGACGATCTCCTTCCCCTGAAGAGCCACAGCCACGAGCTCACTTGAGGGAGCTAGCTTGAGAGGTATGCAACAGTTGCAGATCCTATTCGTCCATAGAACGCTTCCGTTGATTGTGTAAGCGTAGACCTCGCAGTTCTTAGATGTCACGATGACCACTCCCCTCGAGATAGCCACATCGAAGAGCTGGGTGTTGAAGTTGACTCTCCAAAGGATACCATTCCGGGAGATGAGGGATACTCCGTCCCTAAAGAGAGCAGCCAAGTACTCCCCGTCCTCAGACCACCTTACGAGGAGGGGCCTGAGTCCGATCCTCCTCTCCTCGCCGTCCATCCTGAGCGTCAGCCCTTCCTTCGTGAGCACCGCGTACCTCCCCCTGGAGTGGGGGAAGAAGGTGCATCCCCCGCACTCAGCCACCTCCTCCAGTCCGCTGCTCGAGATGGAGTAAAGCTTGTCCCCCGACTGAGCGAAGACCTCACTCCCCTCCATTACCCTCGCATCACCGATCAGGCCGATCTCCCTCTCCCCGTCACTTCCGAGAAGTAGTATCCTCCCTCCAGCCTTGACGAGGGCAAATTCATCCCTAATCACTATCTCTGTGATGCCCTCGCCTAGCTGAATCCTCGATACCTCAAGGTAGGGGAGAGCAGCCGCCTGTACCACCTGAATGGCCAGGATGAGCGTGAGCACCGACTTCGATGACATCCGGCGAACCCACTGTAAAACTTTTTAAGCTTAGCGTCTCGGGGGCCCCGATGAGACTGCTCCTCATCCTGCTGATCGCCTCGCTGCTCCTACCTGTACCCATCGAAGCGGCTGGGAAGCCGAGGGTCGCGATAATAAGCAATGAGGCCGACATGCCCACGGCTAGATTCATAGGAGGGCTACTGAGGGAGTGCGAACTGGACTTCGAGGTAATGGGTCCCAAGGACTTCAGCAGGGCCTTGGAGGGTTACGAGGTGATAATAATCCTGGGAGGACCTAAGGCTTACGATGGTGTTGGGGAGCTAGCTTCAAGATACATACCACCTGCTAACGCTACCGCGCTCATTGAGGAGCCCAGGACCTTCTTAATAGCTGTTTACAAGGGAGGTAGGGACATAATCGTCATAGCGGGTCACACCAGGAGGGAGACGGGCGAGGCAGTTCCCTACTTCTTCAAGGACCCGATAAGGGTTACGAGGCTCTGGAGATGGGCTGGCTATCCCGTGGACTTCAGGGACGGGAGTTACGCGATCTACTACAGGGAGAGGTACTTCTACGATAACGAGTCCATGAGGTTCTACCCCGTCCCATGGGGGACCGAGGTTGTTAGGGCCAGCGGGGTGGTGGTGAACGGCACTCCCCTCTTCAACCTAACCTACAGGTCGAGCTACCTCTACCTCGGGGTCAACTACACGAGCGTGAGCTACTACCTCGTGGATGGCCTCGGGAGGCCGAGGGAATGTGTCTTCGTAAACATGCTGGATGGCAGGGTTTCGCAGCTGATCAAGGAGTGTCCCTCAACCGAGCCCAGTGGACTGAAAACAGCTATCTACATCACCTTCAAGATGGAGAGCTACGGGAACAGGACCCACTTCGAGATAGCTGGCAACATGGTGAGCAGGTCCCTGACTCATCAGGTTGGGGAAAGACAGATCAGAGCGGTGCTCGTTCTGAAATATGCAATGAGTTATGGAAGCTGGGAAGCTCTAGCACCCTTCCAGTTGCTCTACGTCAACCCAGCGATTCCCTTCGGGGGTAGGGTTATAGAGGTCAACAACGGTTTCATGGGAGGTGAGGTGATCACAGAGACCGTGGCCAAGCTCTACCAGTACAGGTCATGAGGTGAGAGCATGCAGCTCAGCCCACTTAAGTTGAGGTTATCGGATCTCATATGCCTGACGAAGCCGAAACAGACCTTCCTGCTCCTCCTCACCTCTATATTCACTTACCTAGGCGCTGGGGGAACGAGGTTAGATGCCCTGATAATGCTGACAGCCTCCATGCTCCTCTCAATCTCGGGCACCACCTCCATGAACATGGCCCTGGATGCTGACATAGATGCTATGATGCCCAGGACCAAGGATAGGCCAGTTCCAGCCGGTAGGTTATCGAAATGGGATGCTCTTCTATTCGGATTGCTTCTCTTCTCAGTAGGAATTGCTCTATCATCAATAATAAATCTCTGGGTAGCTTTTTCCACGCTACTGGGGATCGTATTTGATATAGCTGTCTACACACTCTGGACTAAGAGAAGGACCCCTCTCTCCATAGTTTTCGGAGGAGTTGCTGGGGCTGCTCCCTCATTAGCAGGTTGGGCAGCTGCTAGGGGGATGCTGGAAGTTCAGGCAGTCCTCATAGCCCTCATCACGATGTTCTGGATCCCATCGCACATATGGTACATCTCCATTTACTACCTGGATGACTACGCCGAGGCTCGAGTACCCATGGCCCCGCTCATCTGGGGGATTGAGAGGACCTCGAAGCTTATAGTTGTCTTCAATTTCTTCCTAATAGCTCTTCAGATCCTACTCTTCATAATAGGTCCGTTTGGTCCCGTATTCCTTCTAATATCACTCCCGATGAGCATCAGGTTCCTCTACCACTCGATGAGGTACGCCGGAAGACCTGAGAGGGCGGAGGCGAGGAAGCTGTATAAGATAGCGAGCCCCGTGGAGGGCGTTATCTTCCTAGGAATGGCCCTGGACGGCTTACTCAGGTCCATCATCTAGAGTCGAGGTGCCCGTATGAGACTCCTAGTGATAGCGCCTCACTACAACAGCTTCATCAAGGGACTCGTGGAGGCTGAGTCTCGGCTGCTCAGCCGGGCTAATGTGCTCGTTCATCATAACTTGCTCGCTGAGCTCTCGAACCTCCTTCCCCTCTCCGGCTACCTGGACTGGGTGAGGAGGTTCAGGAGAAGCGTTCTTTTGGACCTAAGCGAGCTACCGGAGAACGTCGATGTCCATGTGACCTCAACGGTGTACCTGCCGAGCAGGATAAGCAGGGGACTGGGTGATAGGTTAGCCAGGATCTACGAGAATATGTTGAGGAAGCTGGGCATCGGGTTCGATTTGATACACGCCCACTTCACCTGGCCATGCGGCTACGCTGCCGTGAGGCTGGGAAGGAGGTTCGGAACCCCAGTCGTGGTGACCGTGCATGAGAACAGGGACTGGTTCCTGAGGGAATATGAGTCCAGCGAGAGGGCTCACCACACCTGGAGGGAAGCTGACGCCCTGATAAGGGTGAACAGAGCGGACTCCTCCCTCCTAAGGGAGTTCAATGATAGGGTTTTCCACGTGCCTAATGGCTTCAGTCCGAAGCGGATAAGGGTTATAGACGTTAGGGAAGCTAGAGAGAGGCTTGGAATACCGAAGAGCAGCAAGGTTTTGTTCTCATTAGGGGCCCTGACACCTAGGAAGGGCTTCCAGTACCTGATAAGGGCCATGCCCAAGGTGCTCAGGGAGCATCCCGATACGCTTTGCTTCATAGGGGGGATAGGTCCCTATGCTGGGGAGCTGAGGAAGCTCGTGAGGAAGCTGGGGCTCGGGGATAAGGTGAGGTTGCTTGGCTTCATCCCTGAGGAGGAGCTCTCATTTTGGATGAGCTCATGCGATCTATTCGTCCTGCCAAGCTTGAGCGAGAGCTTCGGGGTCGTTCAGATAGAGGCCATGGCCTGTGGGAAGCCTGTCGTTGCTACAAGGAACGGGGGAAGCGAGGAGATCATCGTTTCTGAGGAACAGGGTCTCCTATGCGAACCAGGGGATGCAGATGACCTCGCTGAGAAGGTAGCAGTGGCTCTGAGCAGGAAGTGGGATGGGAAGGCCATAAGGGAATACTCGCTCTCCTTCTCCTGGGAAAACATAGCTAGGAGGGTTGTGGATATCTACGGGGAGGTTCTCAGATACCATGCCCGATAGCGATGGCTGGCATACCCTGGCTGACATACCCCCATGGGTTTCCTTTTAATATTCCCAGGGGATACGATTGGCCCGATGGGAGCCAATCTCAGGAGCCTCTACATTCCGCTTGGAATTTGCTCAGCATTCCTTTTAGCTCTTAGCCTCATCCTGGACCTCGGATTCTATGAGTTACCTCTGCTGGCGATCCCCCTCATAGCTCTAGCTCTCCTGGGCACTGATTTCGAGGTTCAAATTGGGCTGGCGAGGGTTGAGGTCGCTCTGGCCCTTTTCCCTCCCCTCCTCCTCGCTCTCTCCCTGATCTCCCCGCCACCCTACAGCTCGCTCATCTGCATGATCTTCCTGATCCTCATGTTCATCCCACTGGCTCCATTCCTATCAGACCCTTGGGAAGCCCTGGGCCTCTCAATCTCGCTCGGAGGGATCTCCTTATCCCTCATGATGCTCCTAAACACGGCGCTCCCCCTTCCCATGCTCGAGCTGATGGCCACCCTATCCCTCATCCTGAGCTCAGCCTCGCTCTACCTCAGCATCAAGGGAAAGAGTCTCTGGAAGGGCTTCAGGCTAAGGTTAAACGGCTACTCAGCTCTGATCATTCTCCTCACTTCATTCTTCCTCCTGGAGCTGGCCCTAGCTTACCCTAACATATTCAGACTCTCCACGAATGACATACTTTACCATCAGGACGCGGCCTGGGAGCTCGCGAGGAGGCCCAGCAGCTACAACTCCTGGAGCTACCTGGGCTTCCACACCCTCCTCAGCTCGGTCTACATGATCACAAAGGCGGACTCATTCAGCGTCATATTGACAGTGATCCCCCTGAACTTAGCATCCTTCCTCCTGCTAGCGAGCTCCTTCTCCAAGCTCAGGTGGAGGAGCGAGGCGCTCCTCATCTGGAGCCTATTCACCAACCTCGGACTCCTAGCGGCGATCAGGTATGGGACAGATTACAACGGGCTTGATAAGGCGAATGAAGCCTCTTACAGAAGCATCATATGGAGCCATCCCATCTTCTTCTGGGGACTACCCCTCACGCTGGCCATAGGGCTCCTCGCATTCCTCCTCTACTCTGATCTCCATGTGGAGGGGAGGAGGAAGATCCTCCTCATCTTCCCCTCCTTGACCTTCACCTTCCTGGTCCACGTGGCCGAGGCCCTGGTGTTCGCAGCTTACTTAGTGGTAGCGTCAGCCCTCCTCGGGGGGAGGAGGTACTCAGCCTTAGCCACCATCCTAGCTGGGCTGACGCTCTACTCCCTCTACATAACCCCAGGGGTTTACGGAGGAAGAATAGCTTCCACCTCCCTCTACCTCCTGCTAGCTGGCCTCCTCTCCCTTACCTTGAACGAAGTGAGGGGGAGGTACCTGGGGCTAGCCAGGTTCATCAGCATGCTCTCGGGGAGGAGGAACCTCATCCTCTCGATGCTGCTCGCCTTCTACGCTGCAGGCCTCTTGGTGTGGCAGCTCCACCTGGGGGAGGTGAGGGTGAGTGAGATATTCTACCTTGGCCACGTGCCCTGGTTCTTCTACCCCAACTTAGTGGGCATAGCTGGCCTCTTAGCTATCATCTCGCTCAGATCTGATGGTGAGCTCCTCCAGGGGTACGCGATTTTCGCGATAACCAGCCTTCTGCTCGGCAGGCTCGTCACCTACCTGAAGCTGTCGGGTTTCGACCTGCTCTACTGGGAGTACAGGTTCCCGCTTTACGCCGCTATAGGCTTGGCAGCATTATCAGCACCCCTTTTGAGGAGGATTTTAACTCTTTCTAGGGACTCAAAGCTCTACGCTGTTCTACTAGCTGGCTTAGTGGTTTTTGGCTTCTCCTCAACTGCCCTGAGTGTGCAGAAGTGGAACCAGCTCAACAAAACCGCCTCGGGCTCCATCCTAGCCCCTGACTTCGATTTCGCCGTGAAGAGGAGCTTGAGCGATCAGGAGCAGGTCCTAACCCTCAGCTACTACTCCTCCACAGTTGCCTCACTGATGCATGCGAGCTCGATGAGGCAGCTCTCACCCTGGATCTCGAAGGGGCCTGAAGTACCTCTTCTCACGCTCGCTAGCTTATCAAAGGGTGAGTTAGCTGTGCTCACTACCTTAGGTGATGTGGCATTCCTCAATGGGGAGAACTCCACTTACAACTACCTTTTCATGTTCCTAGGGCCCATAATGAGCGCACCTTCCATCAGCAAGATCGAGCTATCCGAGCCCCCCCTCCCGAACGCTAGCCTGGCAATCATACTGCCAGCGGATACTTACTTCATGAGGAGGAGCCTCGTAGCCTATGAGCTCCTGAGGAAGGAGCTCCCCTCTCACTCAATATACCTCAGCGATGATCCGGGAGCTCCGGCTGGGATATGCATAGGCCCCAGCTCAGCTAACCAGAGTATCTCGGAGGAGCTGCCCGGGGAGAGGGGAGACCTGAGGTGGCTCTACCTGAGGGGGAATCTCTCGAGAGCTGAGGGTGGCATGAGGGTTAAGGGGGAGAGGAACATAGCCATCACCACCTACGAGCTGGATAGGGGATCCTTCAGGCTCAAGGTCTGCGGCGACCTTCAGGGTTATGTGGGCATAATATATGATTTCTCAAACCTGGGGAACTACAGGATATTCCAGGTCTACTTGGACAGGGGTATAGCCATCAACAGGGTGGTGAGGGGTGGGAACGTCTCATCCGGGGCTCAGGTACCTGTTCCGCTCAGCTGGGAGTGCAACGAGATAGAGCTCACGTTGAACGACCATCTGGAGGCTTCCGTGAATGGAAGGAGGATGGAGCTACCTTCCGTTGAGAGGATAGGGGTCCTGGGCTTTGAGACCGGTAACTTCACGGGTGTGGTGAGCGGAAGCTTTTCGGGAAGCCACAGCCTGACCTGGAGGAGGGAAGCTTGCTCGCTCACGCTGAGCGTATCCGGAGGGGGAGATGTCGACCTCAGCGAATGGGTGGATAGGGGGCTGAGGAACCTCACCGAAGCTAAGAAGATGTTCCCAGGGCTGAGAATGAAGCTAAGTGGTCAGGAGCTTCCCATCCCTGGGATAAAAGCCGTAATCACTGGATTGAAGGTATCAGGGGATGTTAGGGTATACGGGAGGACAGTCTACCTGATAGTGAATGGAAAAAGGGTTTACCTGAACTCGACGGAGCTGGAGGCTGAGCGATTGGATTACTTGAGGGGAGATGGTTTCTACGCTGACCTCATGCTGAGGGGCATGAGGGGGATGAACGTGAGCGATGCTATTGTGAGGCTCAGGACACCGTTCAGCGTGGTGGCCAGCGGCGATGTGAGGCTGGAGAGGTACTACGCGTTTAGGAGGAGTATGAGCGATGCCTTCAACGTCAAAACAAGCGAAGCGAAGCTCACAGTGATAGCCGCTGACGGGGCTCTCCTGCTCAGCGAACTTGAAGCCCCTAAGGAGGACCTATCCAGGGAGAGGTTCCTCGTCAAGGCGTTCGATGAGACCAATTACCTGCCCGAGGCCCTAGCCAGCTTCTTACCTCTCACCGCACTCCTGAACTACCTGATGGCGAGGGGGATCTCATGGAGGCGCCGGATGATCCGGGGAAGACCGCCCAAAGCGACCAAGCCCCGTAGAGGGGGTTGAGTGAAAAGTGGCTGGCACGCTTTGAGGATCGGACGGGTCCCGCGCGGGCCGGATAACTAAGGTTATTAGCTCCTCCCGCGCCCGTGTTGATATGAGCGTCAGGGACCTCCTGAGGGTGCATGGGAAGCCAACTAGAGAGGTTTACCTCGATAATGAGAACTCCGGATGGGTTCCTAAGGAAGTCGTGGAGGCTATGCTCCCTTACTTCAACTCGATAGGCTACGGCCATCCCTCAATAACCAACAGGCCCGGCTGGGAGGCCTTCGAGGTGCTGGAGGAGACCTCTGAGCTGATAGCTGAGACGTTGAGAGGGGATAAGGAGGACGTGAACTTCGTCCACAGTGGAACTGAGGCCAATAACTTAGCAATAGTTGGCTCAGCCAAAGCCAATAGGGGGAAGGGGAGGAAGATCATAGTATCGGATATAGAGCATTACAGCGTTCTCCTACCAGCTATCTCGCTTGAGGAACTCGGGTTTAAGGTAGTGAGGGCTCCAGTTGATGAGAGGGGATTCGTCCTAGCTGACGTGCTCTCGGAGCTCGTGGATAGGGAAACTTTGCTGGTCAGCGTAGGGATGGTGAACCATGAGATAGGTACGATCCAGAGGATGAGGGAGCTCGTGGAGACAGTGAAGGATAGGAACCCGAATGCTATATTCCACACGGATGCTTGCGATGCATACGCTAGAGTGCCGATAGACCTGAGCAGGCTTGATGTGGACATGCTGACGCTGAGCTCCCACAAGATACTCGGCCCTAAGGGGGCTGCTGTTCTTTACGTTAGGGAAGTCGAGGTCCAGCCCATACTGAGGGGAGCCCTGAGCAGCCAGACCCTCTGGCCAGGGGTGGAGAACGTCCCAGCAATCGCCGGATTCAGGAAGGCAATAGAGCTAGCTTTCAACGATCTTGAGGAAAAAGTTGAGAGGATGGCCTCACTTAGGGATTTCCTGATAGATTCTATAACTAGCAGCGTCTCCGATTGTATGCTAAACGGTCCCTCAGGTAGGGAGAGAGCCCCGGATAACGTCAATATAAGCTTCCTGCGCGTTGAGGGTGAAGCGCTGACCGTGGAGCTGAGCATGAGGGGGGTTTACGTCTCCAGCGGCAGTGCCTGCACGAGCAGGATACTTGAGCCAAGCCACGTGATGCTCGCGATAGGGAGGAAGCACGAGGAGGCCCATGGAAGCCTCCTCCTCAAGCTGACCAGGTATCATGAGCTCGAGGAGATGAGGTACGTGAGCGAGCAGGTCAGGGAGAGCGTTGAGAGGCTCAGGTCCATAAGTCCCCTCTGATGCCGGAAAAGGTTATATCCTAAAACAATAGTTAATAGCGTGGGAGCATGAGCACCAGGGTTCCGCTTCCCTACACACCGAAGGTACTTGAGCTCTTCAGGAACCCGAGGAACCTGGGGAGGATCGACGACGCTGATGCCTTCGCCCAAGCCGGAAGTCCGGCTTGCGGAGACGTGATAAGCATATACCTGAGGATAGGGGAAGGGGATGTCATTGAGGAGGCGAGGTTCGAGAGCTACGGTTGTGCCGCGAACATAGCAGCAGCGAGTATACTCACTGAGATGGTGAAGGGGAAGACCCTCAGGGAGGCTTGGAGCGTCGAGTGGAAGGAGGTGGCTGATGAGCTGGGCGGCCTGCCCCCCGTGAAGAGGCACTGCAGCATACTCGCCGTGGGTGCTCTTAGGAGGGCGATAAGGAGGTACTATGGGGAGAGGAGACCTGATTGGCTTCCAGAAAGCCTTACTTCGGTTGAAAAGCAAGCTTTGGAGGAAGAGGAGATGATAGAGAGGTTATATGGAAGGGGTACTCTGAGGTGAGGCCATGAGCTACGTCATAGTATCTGAGGTCAACATGGCTAGGAGCTTGAGGGGATGCACCGAGTCGCCCGTGGCCACCTTCCTGAGGCTAGCCAGGGAGCTCAAGGAGGGTGAGGGGATCCTCCTCATCCTGGATGATTCGGCCTTTCCCTCGAGGGCCGCTGAGGCCCTAGCGAGGAGGATGGGGCTTAGCTTCGAGTGCCTGGGGAAGGAAGGGAATTTCGACAAGTGCGTCGCTTACAGGTCCCCTCATAGAACCAGTGGATCACCTACATAGGGCTCAGCGTCCTCCCAACTTCTCTGAGGACCATTAGGCTAAACCGCCCCTACTCCCCAGGATCGGGTCCATCGCTCGGACTGCCAGCAGGATGTGAGCTGCCCGCATAACGCCCTGTAGCCTCTCAACCAACCTCAACGAGGACCTTGAGGCAACGCCGGAACAGCTCGATCGATGCAACCTCTTCCCCACGGCGGCAGCTGAGTGAAAAACTTAGAGTGGCGTCTGATTCACAGGAGCCACTAAGCTTCCCGTGAGCTCGCGGAAGGTCTCCAACCCCCTAGGTAGGACATGCGGGGCAGTTCTCACCGAGCTCAGGAACGCTCGGTGGGACCCTCCACTTCACCGCAGTCAGCTTTCAGGGGAACCACTTAGGAAAGGATGTCAACACCCGAGGGGAAATCAAATGGGTCTCCCTTCATCCTCAAATATCTGGAGAGCTATGAACACGGGAGGGCTCAAGGCCAATGCCCAAGGGCTACCATCCACAGGCGAGGCCCAGGACACATACGTCACTGACCATTTCAGGGCATCATGATCAAATCCGGGGCATCATATGTACCCCAAAAATCCCTCTCCGTGGACCACGAGAGCGTGACAAGATCGTCCTCACCCACTAGAAGCGCTGAGTGAACCGCTTAGCATCACCTTCATATCGGAGATCCGATGTACGCTTCGTTAACGGAGACCTCGGTATCCCCCGCCAGCCTCAGGGGCGTCCTCGCGGGCATTCAAGAATTCCTCATGGGAGCGACCGAGTTGCCAGTGTGGTGACGTGATCCACTCCTAGCCTGAGGCCCCTCACCGATCCAGCCACCCTCCTATCCCGAGAGGCCCTCAACCTGATCGGATCCTCAAGGGTCGCATTGACCCGCTTCCATGCTGCATCAGGATGAACAAATATTAACGACGCTGTGTATTAGTTATATTGTGGCCGCCCGACGTAGCCTCATGAGACCCACGGTCCTCCTGCTCGTCCTCATGCTGCCCACGATCGTAGCGCTAGCTGATGATAAACCTAAGGTGGTGTGCTCAACCACGGTGCTCGGCAGCGTGGTGAGGGATCTGGCCGGAGACTCCGTCGACGTTGAGGTTATAGCCCCTCCCAACATCTGCCCGGGGCACTACGATGCCAGGCCGAGCGACGCCTATGCTGTGGCCGGAGCTGACCTCATACTCTACCACGGTATAGAGCCCTGGGTGGAGGAGCTCAGGAGGGCCTCGGGCAGCGGAGCTCCTGTTGTGAAGGTGAAGGGAGGATGGAACACCCCTGGGGAGCTCAAGTTGATGTATATCAACGTCTCCAGGATACTGGATCTCCACCTTGGCTTGAGCACATCCGCTAAGCTCGAGAAGTGCCTTAAGGCCATAGATGAAACATCAGAGGAGCTCAGGAGGATCGCTGAGCGGGAGGGTTTCTCCGGCAAGCCCGTGGTCAGTATGATGTTCGTAGCGGACTTCCTAAGGTTTCTGGGTTTCGAGGTAGTCGCTACCTTCCCCCCTCCCGAGAGGGTATCCGCGAAGCTCTTCGAGTCGATCCTGAGGAACGCCACTGAGAGGAAGGCCCTGCTCATCGTTGATAACCTTCAGAGCGGGACCGAGATAGGGTATAGGGTGGCATCCCAGGTGAACGCCGTTGAGGTAGCCCTCTCCAACTTCCCGGAGTCGCCTCCTGAGCTCAGGAACATGACACAGGTGATGATGTGGAACGCTGAGAGGCTGGCCGATGCCCTCTCACACGCTGAGCTCAGGGCTTCGGTGAGTGAGCACAGTGGCCGAGCTCGTTTATATGAGGTGATAGCCGTAGCGTTAGCTATCGTGGCCGTAGCGGAGGCCGTTCTGATCCTGAGGAGGTGGCCTCGTGAGCCTGGAGGAGTTTAGCGGATGCACAGTCACGGGAGGTTGCTTGATAGGCTGGGTCCCAGGGCCCTTCCGGGGTGAGCCGGCCTCACCTGCGCCTCGAGATGCGGCTAGCCCCCAAACGTACTGGGTATCAGCGAGCTACGCGCAGGTGTTGAGGAGCAATTGTTCGGAGTTCCCGTCCCTCAGCGAGAAGGAATCCCTGAGGCGTGGCTGAGCTCATGGGGAGGATCCCCTAGGGTGGCTCAGCGGGCGCTCATGCTGAAGGGGCGAATTCTATGTTACTTTTTTATTTCGGATGGGAGGGAGCTCTCGTGTCTGAGACGAGCGAGGCCGTGAGGTTGGAGGACGTCTGGGTCTCTTACTCTGGGAGCGAGAGGCCCGCGATAAGGGGGATTAACCTCTCGGTGAGGTTCGGTGAATCCGTGCTCATAACGGGACCGAACGGTGCGGGAAAGACCACCCTCGTTGAGACCTGCTTGGGGCTCCTCAGGCCCTTCAGGGGGGAGGCCTTCCTCATTGGGATAAACACGAGGAGCAGGAGGATAGTTGAGGCTAGGAAGCTCTGCAGCTACGTCCCACAGGACTTCATGAAGCCCCCAGAGGAGAGCTACACGGTGAGGCAGGTGATCCGGATGGGTTTAGCCTCTCTCAGAGCATCGGAACTCGAGGAGAGGATGGGGGAGATCTCAAAACTCCTCGGGATAGGGGGGCTTATGAACGAGCCCTTCGGAAGACTGAGCGGGGGCCAGCAGCAGAGGG
>CALJEO010000096.1 GCA_938073845.1 uncultured archaeon | reverse complement strand
ATGGATCAGGGAACCTCTCCCTCTGCACCCTGGTGACGTAGAGCACGTCTAGCTCCGAGATGACCTCCTTGAGATCAGCGAACTCCCAAGGTACCTTCAGTGAGTCAAGCAGTTCCTGCTTGGGCTTGAGCCCCTCAGGAGCTATGAGGTAGACCCTCTTGGGGGAGTATATGTTTAGTGCCTTTAGAAAGCTCGCAGCAGCTCTTCCATACCTGAGGTCTCCAAGGACCCCGTAGATTAAGTTGTCTATGCTCCCTCTCTCCCTCCAGATTGTGTAGAGGTCGATCATGGCCTGAGTGGGGTGGTTTTTAGTCCCGTCCCCAGCGTTTATGACGGGGACCTCAGATATTTCGGCAGCGAGCTTAGCGGCCCCCTCTAGGCTGTGCCTCACCACTATACCATCTGAGTAGGCGTCTAGCATCCTTATGGTATCTGAGAAACTCTCTCCCTTTGCCAAGGAGGTAGCTTGCGTTGCCTCAAACCCTATGTAGCTACCACCGAGCCTGAGAGTAGCTGTCTCAAAGCTGAACCTGGTCCTCGTGCTTGGCTCGAAGAAAGCCATCGCTATTACCTTCCCCTTGAGCTCATCCCCTTGGAACCTCGATGAGGCCACCCTGAAGAGCCTCTCAAGATCGCTTCTCCTGAAATCGGATATAGAGAGGATATCCCTTCCCCTCAGACTCATCTTCCAACCTCCCTGAGGTACCTCAGGGCATGCCCCCTCTCCTCCTCCGGGAGGGAGTCAATCAGGGTCTCGACGATCTCGGGGAGGGTCGCCAAGCTCTTTAACTCTATCCCCTCAGCTCTTAGGTTCTCCGCAGCACCCTGAATCCTATCGACGACGACCCAAGCTTCCCTGACATCTGATCCGTAGCTCCTCACAGTTCTAGCTGCATGCGCTATTGAGCCTCCAGTGGTGGCCACGTCGTCTATGACGAGGTAGCTCCTCCTGTCAACGAATCCCTCCAGAAGGCTCTCAGTCCCGTGCTCCTTCCTCTCCTTCCTGACGTATATGAGGGGCTTTCTCAGGCTCAGTGAGACAGCTGTAGCCAATGGAAGCCCTCCCACAGCTACGCCGCATATACCGAAGTCCCCCTCCCCTATCCTCCTCGCGATCTCCTCAGCCACTGAGAGGAACTCATGCGGGAAGGAGGGAAGGGGCCTGAGGTCCACGTATATGCTACTCCTCCTTCCAGAGGTCAGGGTGAAATCACCGAACCTCAGCATCCCCCTTGATAGGAGGAGCCTCCCCAACTCATGCGCGTCCATGGATGACACCCCTCTGGGCTTCAACTACCTTCTTAGCTTCCATCAACGGATCATCGCTCCTCAATATGCTCCTACCGACGATCTCGAAGTCGGCACCCGCTGCTATAGCTGAACCGGGCTCCGCCCCCTGAGCTCCCACTCCGGGGGAGAATATCCTGACTTCAGGGAGCCTCCTCCTAGCTTCCCTTACCATCTCGGGCCTGGTCGCTCCCACAACGATGCCCTCTATCCCCAGCAGCTCTGCCTCCTCGAGCAGCTTGATGAAGTTACCCCTGAAGAACTTGGCCTCCGGATGACTCATTGCAGCGACCCCTATGAGGTCCATCTTCGTCTCGTACCTTCTATGGCCGGTGAAGAGATGTATTATTGATGCGTCAAACCCCACATCCTCCAAACGACTGATCACGTGCTGAACCACCTCTGGGATATCCGCTAACTTGTAGTCAGCTATCCAGTAGTAGCTCGGGAAATCCCTAAGGAGCTCCGTGAGACCATCGAACCCCAGAGAGAGGGTTAAGGGGAGACCCACCTTTACCCCCACGGCCAACTCCTCAAGCTCCTCTAGAAGCCCTCTGATCCCTTTGGAAGGGAAGTCGAGGGCTAATATTAGCCTGGAATCGAGGGAAGAAGTCCTATCAACAAGCTTGCTTCCTATCGGAACCCTTCAGTCCTCCGGCGGAGTCCCTATATAATCGTTACTCCTAGATGCGAACTCCGGCTAGGGAGCCGAGGAGCTCGCTGAGGGCCGGTGCCACTAGGGTCATCTCCCTCTCCGGTCCCAAACCCACCATAACGGTCCTCACATTAAGTTCCCTCTCCAGGAACTCCACGTAAGCCCTCATCTCCTCAGGTAGGCTCTCCCATCCTTCCCTAACGATGCTCCTCCAGTCAAGCTCCCTCCATCCCTCCAGCTCCACGTAAACTGGCTCAGCCCTGCTCATCTCCTCAGCGTAGGGAGGGGCTATCCTGTGTTCTTCACCATCTATCTCGTAAGCCACAGCGACCTTTATCCTCTTCATACCTGAGAGCACGTCTAACTTCCTTATGGCCAAGTAGCCAACGCCGTTAACGAGAGAGGAGTACCTCAACATCGGGATATCGAGCCAGCCAACCCTCCTAGGCCTGCCAGTCGTCGTCCCATACTCCCCTCCCCTCTCCCTCAGGTACTCGGCCTCGCTGCCGAAGAGCTCCGTGGGGAAGGGTCCAGCTCCGACCCTGGATGTGTAAGCCTTGCATACCCCGAGCACAGCATCTATCGCCAGAGGGCTCACGCCCACGCCCGTGCAGGCACCCCCAGCTACTGTGCTCGATGATGTGACATAGGGATAGGTGCCGTGATCTACATCGAGCATGGTCCCTTGAGCTCCCTCGAATATTACCAGCTTCCCTCTAGCTATCGCCTCATTCACCTCCACGTGATCCTCACCGATGAACGGCCTCAGGAACTCCCTCCAAACCTCTGCCCTCCTTAGGAGCTCGTTATAGTAATCCTCCAGGTTTCCCCTCAACACATTTGCTCTCCTCAACTCGGCCTCCTTGAGCTCGAGCACCTTCCTCAGCTTCTTAGCGAAATCCCCGCTGAAGAGATCCTTCACCCTCAATCCCGTGACCCTAGCCATCTTGTCCTGGTAGGCTGGGCCTATTCCCCTCCTCGTCGTCCCAAGGGACTCGCCTGCCAGCGAGGCATCGAGCTCCTTGTGGTAGGGGAGCAGCAGGGTTGCCTTCAGCGATACCAGGACATCAACTCCCTTTCCCTTATCCCTGAGAGCCCCTATCTCCTCCATGAAGACCTCGGGATCGAAGGCTACGCCAGCGCCTATCACGCACCTCCTACCCCTGGCGGCGCCTGAGGGCACGAGGTGGAACTTGTACTTCGAGCCCTCCGCTACAACAGTGTGGCCAGCGTTACTGCCCCCATTGTACCTAACGACGAGGTCTGCCCACTCCGCCAGGAAGTCCACGACGGCGCCCTTACTCTCATCACCGAACTGCATCCCGACGACGACTATGGCTGGCATCCAGCATTACCTCAGCTGGGGGCTCGATGAAAATTTAAGCGTGTCGTGGCAATGGTTCTGAGCTGCTAAGTAGCTGGGATTCATCTGTCTTAAGCTCCCCATGGACTCATTGGAGCCTTCACAATCCTCTTCCCTGTCAGCGTGAATAATTCCCTCATCAGCTCATCGAAGCTAGGGATAGGGAAAGCCCCTCCATCCGAGTCTCCTTTCTAGGCATTAACCATCCGCATCGGAGCGTTTCCAGTTAATTTCCCCTGAGTCCACACCACTCACTACAGCACCGGAGGGCCGTATCTGAAGCCCGAGCGGAGCTCCTAACCTATGGATCCACTCGTTCTTGATCTGCGGATAACTATGAGCGACTTAAGGAAAGTATTTAATCCATAGGAGGCCTCCTAAAGGATTTAGATCCGCTTGGATGTTCCGTGGCTTTGATCCTCGCATCGAACCCTGAGGTCACTCAAGCTGAGGCACGATCTTCGACCGCTATCTCCTAGCTGCTCCTTCGCTAAGACTTAGGGATGCGCCCCCAACTGGATAAGTCTTAGTCACTCTTCGAGCCCCTGAGCGCCATCATCAGTTCTCCATCTAAAATGAGAGGGTACCGTGGTTCTGCGATTCGGGGAGTCCGGAACATCCATGAGGATCTCAACGTGAAAGAACATCTTTAGGTCATTTAGGGGCTTTCGGGGGATCCCGCTGTGCGGGAAACGCAGCCACTTCGCAGTGCCGGTTATCAGAGGTCTCTCCGATACCCCCTATCCCGGCCCCCCGGTCTTGATGATGAGATCATTAATAAAGCTTTCCTCCACGCTGGCTCGCGTCACGTTCCCCTAAGGGTAGGAGGTTTTCCCACCGCTACCGAACTCTGAGGGGCTGGATTTAACCTATGGAGACTAGTAATGAATAAGCTGGTTGTCAGGGACTGCTCCGTCCTCACACCTAGCCAGATCTCCAAGGCCTCCATCGCAGCAGCTGCTAGTGCATCAGTGGGCCTCCCTAGGGTGATCCCGGGGCATCTAGTGTCCACGTATATGTAAAAGGTACCGTACCTGCTCGGGAAAGCAGCTCCTTCCCTTCTACCATACTCTGGGTTTCTGAATATGTGAAAGGGCCAGAGCTTGCATGCTCTTGGCTTAACTCCGATCTCCTGAAGATAGCAAACCCCTAAAGATATCATTTTCACGAGGAAGGGACACCCTCCTTCATCCTTCCTTATGAAGAGCCTCCCCTTCCTGGCCTCGATACGGTGCCATCCGAATATCCTAGCTATAGCTAGAGCTTCACTTGGCCTGAGAGGTATCGCGAAGTGGGAGCAGCAGGTACCGCATGCTAGGCATCTGAAGGTCCTGATGGAGCTCCAGGGAAGGTACACCCTCTACCCCGGGTGTCAGTGAACACCCATCACGGACTCTTAAATATTACGGAGAGAGTTCCTAGGAGGATAGGGAGCTGCTCCGATCCGCATAAAATTCTCTGGAATCATCATTTCGCCGCTTTGAAAGCGTGAACGCACCTTCATCTTTAGGAAAGGCGCCATACCCTGAGGTAACGGGTAGGATAGAGATAAATAGACTTCGGGAACATCCCAGCAGATAGAGGTGTGGGTATGAGAAGCAGGAAGTTAGCTATCGCGACTCTATTGGGAGTGCTCGCATTCGTATCAAAATTCTCATTACCACCAATGATAGATAAGGTGTTCTTAATAGTGGAGGCCCTCTCCCTCTCGCTTAGCTCAATCTTGGTTGGCAGATGGGGGGCTACATACTC
>CALJEO010000095.1 GCA_938073845.1 uncultured archaeon | reverse complement strand
GGTATCGACACCAATTTCCCAGAACTCCTTGGGGCTGAGGAATTCCGCAGGCACTGAGATGGCGAACCACCCACCGCTCTTGAGGTAATCTGGCATTCTGTGAACGAACCTCGATATCAGTTCCTTCGGCGTGAAGCCGTGTGAGCTGCTCATCCTCCCGTACGGAGGGTCCGTGACTATCCTATCTACCCTCTCCCCAAGCTCGAGCCTTAGGGCATCCCCAACGTAGAACCTATACCCATCCAGGAAACCATACGCGATCATATTGTTCTTAGCTTGTACAACCATCTTCTCCTCTATATCGACGCCAATAAGCTCCGCACCCACCGATAGAACCTCTAGGGCTATTCCACCCACCCCTAGGAAGGGATCGAGGACCAAATCCCCCCTCTTGGTCCTAGCTAAGTTCACCATGGCCCTCGCTAGTGTAGGCCTCATCGAGGCCGGGTGGACATAGGGCCTGGCTGCCACTTCCTTAACCTTGAACAAGGACCTGTCAACCTCACCCTCCTTCAAGTAAATTACCAAGTGATCTGATGTGAGAACGGCCATTATCTCAACATCCGGGTTCTCTAGATCTACTTTAGCCCCTTCATTGGCTTTCAGGATCCATTCCCCAAGCTTCGATTCGAGCTCATGCCTCCTGATCTGCTTGCAACAACCCTCAACCCTCACGCTGGTGACCCTGAACCTCCCGCTCAGGTTAGGTGGTTCGATTTCCCTCAGAAACTCTGGGAACTCCGAAGTGTGGGCTATAGCGAGAGCCCTACCGAAGCTTCTCGTGAAGGAGAGCCTTTCAGCTAGGTCCTTGAGCAGATCCCCGGACGGGTTCATGTCCAATATTAAGCATGACTTCATCTCCCCGACGATCGAGTAGGGCGCGGATAGGGCTTCCAACGTCGCCCTCACCTCCTCCTTCGGCATCTCAGGATGTTCACCGGATAAGAGGAATGCTACCTTCACCCCGATTCCCCTTGAGCAGCCCTTCTAAATTCTCCAATAGTTCATCTAAGCCTTCCCCTTTTTCCGCTGATATCCTCAGGCTCCTAACGCCGATCCTCCCCAGCTCATCCTCCACCCTCATGAAGTTCTCCCTGAAGTCGTCGAACAGATCGAGCTTGTTTAGGACAGCCAAGTATCGCTTCTCCAGGGTTTCGATTAGCTCCCTCAGTAAGGATAGCTGCTGAGTCAGGTTGTAGCCACATGTCTCAGTCGGATCGATCAGGTAGAGAACTGGCCCTCTGAAATGCCTTAGAGCAGCTATTGCTTGCAGCTCCATCTCGTTCCTCTCTGCTAGGGGCCTATCGAGCAAGCCGGGTGTGTCGACGAACTGAACGGTACCTAGGGAAGGTACCTCCCTGTGACCTATTATGAGTCCCTTCGTCGTGAAGGGATAGGGGGCTATCTCAGGCTCCTTGCTGGTCATCTTGGATAGGAGGGTGCTCTTCCCCGTGTTCGGCATGCCAGCTATTATGACAGTAGGGGATGATGTGTCCAGATCCGGGAGCTCCTTGAGCCTGGGGATCAACTCCCTGAGGAAGTCTATCTCCCTCCTGACCCTCCTGAGGATCGAAGCGGCCCTCCCCAGGAACTCACTCCTGAGCTCAGCCATCCTCTCAGGATCATCCTCCCTCCTTATTCTCGATGAATAATATCTAAGGAGCCTTTTTATCATTCGAGAAGCCCAGAATATAGCTCCTAGAGAGTGCTTAACGTTGTCAATTCCTCCCATTACCTCCAACAGCTCCCTGTAGAGAGGATCAAGTTCTTCCACGTTTGGAAAATTTTTCACTATACTGTCGAGTTTCGATGAGATAGTATCCGATATTGACTGCATCCTGGAGATCTCCCTCGCCTTTATCTCCGACAACAAGCTGCGCCTCTTCCCTATAGATTTGGGTCTCGAGAAAGCCCTCCTGAATGAGATCTCGATCAGCTCCTCGATTTCAAATGGTTCGGGAACTAGTGAGAAGGGGTTTCTCACTCTAAATCATCCCAAGAAGAAAATTAGGGCATTGTATATTAGCATGAGGGCGAAGGGTGCGGATATGGCCCAGGCCAGCTTCCTAGCTAAACCCTCATCGGAGTACCTCGCGAGCACCTCAGAGAGCATCAGACCCCCGTCCAGAGGGAGGATCGGGAGCGCATTTATAGCAGCTAAACCTAAGCTGAAGATCATTGTGAGCACCAGGAACTCAAGGATCTGGATGGCGAGGCTCGGGGGCATGCTTATGGAGGGATCGAAATAGGGGACTGGTCGAAGCTGTATCCCCAAGTAAGGTAAGTTTGGATCATCCGGCCTTGAACCGAGCTTCACGGTGAAGTTCCCTCTATCAGTAGTTAAGACCACGTAATCCCCCGGTTTGAACCTCCTGAGGGTCTCCGAAAGCGAGCTCAAGTCCCGGATCCTGTGATCCCCGATCCCCCTTATGACGACGCCCTCAGGAATCATACCCCAAGATGGGCCGCCCTCGAACACCTTCTCAACGTAGACGCCGGAGGGCCTAGCCGAGCTTGCGTCTATTGAGAAACCGGGAAATATCGCAATGGTAACGATCAAGAACAGCAGAAAGGTTAGTAAGTTTGCGAAAACACCAGCTGAATATATGCTCATTCTTCTCAACCGCTCAGCTTTCCTCAGTGACTCCTCATCGGGCTCCACGAAGGCGCCCAGGAGAAAGAAGAGTATGAAGAAAGCTATCCTCTTCACTGGGACTTTGAAGTATGTGCTGAGAGTAGCGTGCCCCAGGACTTCGTGCGTTGAGAGGACGATGAATATCGAGAGAAGGGCCGGCAATGTTATGTCAAGGGTGACCCCTGGTATCACGGGGACTACCTGCGCTACTCTGGGACCCACCAGGGAATCCGCGGTTATCTTGATGAGATACGATGAGGCTAAGATCGATAAAACGATTGCGGAGATGACCGATAACTTATTAAGGGGACCCATTATCTTAGATGCGAAGCCGATTACCTTCGAAAACCTCTTGGGATCCGCGGATATCTCCAAATAGAATAGGCCTAATCTGAAGGACTCAAGCCTCTTAAACCTCCTGAGCAAAATGCCTAGGGCGTAGAGAGCGACCCAGAAGATCAGCAGGTTCCTAAGGAAGGTCCCTATATCAGTCATCACGCTAACCCTTTGTCAACTCATTTAAGAGTTCAGCGAGGACATAGACGGATGGGAGGTACACGTACTCGTCCGGAGAGTGATGATTCCCCCCCTCAGGACCTATTATCACCGATCTTATGTTTCCGAGCTTACTCAGGTAGTTCGCATCGGATACCGTCCAGTAAATCGAGGTCTCCATCCTCCTCCCGAGTACCCTGCTCGAGACCCCTTGGATGTAATCCACGAACTCATCGTTCTCGGGGATCTCGTAGGGCTCCATGAACGGGGTCGGTCTCTTCATAAGAGAGACCGAGACCTTAGCCCTGAGCTCAGGCGTCTTCCTGATGTACTCCATGAACTTCTTCCTAATGACGCCCGGATCCTGCCCCGGCGGGTAGTGCCTGTCCAACCTGACGAGGCACTTATCGGGGTGCGCTATTATGAGCTCAGGGGACTTTATGGTCAGAGGAGCCACGCTGCCCCCTATACCATCGACCCTAGGAAGATCTACCGCCCAGAGTATTATCTTCGCTGCCTCTATTATGGCGTTAACCCCACTCTCCTCAGTTCCGGGTGAGGAGACACCCGTCACATCGATATCAAAGACGAACCTCCCGTATGCCCCTCTGAAGAGCCTCATGTTCGTCGGACCTGCAACTAAAGCTCCTCTGATCTTAGGGAGCAGCCCGCTCCTGATCAGCTCATAAGTCCCCCTACTGAACCCTTCAGCATCGCAAACAGCAGCTAGTACTATGCCTTTGCCCTCATCGGATGAGCTGATCAGGGCCTCTATCATGGCCGCTAGGGTGCTCTTATCATCGTAAACCCCTAGCCCATAGAACCTCTCCCCCTCAATCTCCCCCCAGGGGTTCTTGGTCCAGTTGGAGTATATCTCAAATGTATCTGTGTGTGCCAAGAATAAGATATTATCTGAATCCCTCAGGTTTTTGTACGCTATTACATTACCTGCACATTCC
The DNA here is from genome assembly GCA_938073845.1 of uncultured archaeon. Classification (GTDB taxonomy): domain Archaea; phylum Korarchaeota; class Korarchaeia; order Korarchaeales; family Korarchaeaceae; genus Korarchaeum. Next base: position 1,099 of record CALJEO010000095.1, on the reverse strand, counting down.
TTAACCGGTTGATGTATTACCTTATCAGAGTACCTAGCCAGTAAGTCCTGAAGGTAGTAGACGAGCTCCCCCTCCTTCCCCCTGAAGCTCTTTATACCTACTAAATCTATCAGTATGTCCCTCAACCTATCTGAGTTGGTCCTAGCCATTCAGGATCTCCTCAAGCCGTTCTCACCGGTATGAACTCCAGTCTATTCCCTCTCCCGGTTATCACCAGGATATCTATACCGTCCCCCGAGAGAGCATCCCTGGATATTGCTTCCCTCATAGCCCTCTCAGCGAGCTCAACGGCTTCCTCCTCACTCATACTCTCCTTGAAATTCCTCTCAAGTATCCCGGTCGCTATTTGGGCCCCCGTACCAACGGCTGCGAAGCTCTCCTCCATGAGACCTCCTGCAGGGTCCAGCACGAATATCCTCGGGCCCTCACCGTCCATGCCACCGACTATGATCTCAGCGTAGTATATACCGCTGAACCTCCCTTGGTAGAGCAGTATTGAGAGTAGCTTAGCTACATTAGTCGGAGTCGCGACCCTATCGTTCTCAAGCTCGTACATAACTACGTTATACTTGACGATATCGATCAGTTCCTGAAAGTCTCCCGGCAGACCGGCCGTGGATACCCCCACTCTATCGTTGATCAGGAAGACCTTCCTGGCTGACTTGCTGAGGATGAAGCTACTATAAGAGACTCTCCTATCTGCTGCCAGAACCACGCCCTTATCGAACTTAAGCCCCAGAGCTGTCGCTAGTACCACCTTAACACCCCATTTGCTTCACTTATAAGCCCCGGGCGGGATTCGAACCCGCGGCCTCCGCCTTACCAAGGCGGCGCTCTGACCGGCTGAGCTACCGGGGCCATGTGGATCGACGGTTACTCGCTTATAAAATTAGGCGTCTGGAAAGCCCTCGGGCTACCCGCTGATTCTGAGAGCCTTAGGACCATTGTGACTGGGAACTCCCCCCTCAAAATCTAGTTGGCGATTTTAGGGAGCGAAGACCTCCCTGAATCTTCAGGAATTTCATGGGAAAATTTACGGGGCTGATCACACCTCAAGGCAGAGCTCACACCCCAAAAATGACCGCTGAAGGGACCTGAT
>CALJEO010000094.1 GCA_938073845.1 uncultured archaeon | reverse complement strand
CTACAAGCCAGGGGATGAGTTCCTGATCAAGGGTTTCTACATAGAGAGGATGCAGAAGGTGAGGGTATGCCTTCACGCCCTCTCCTCAATGCTCACATTGGCCTCACCGCTGCTGAAGGGGGTTCCAGCCGATGCGCTCGGGATAGGGAGCGGGGAAGTTGCTTACGTCCAGTGCCCCGATCCAGGAGCCCCTTACACGTGTGGCGGCACCGTCCTATTCAAGCTGATCAGACAGCGTTTTTAATAACGTAGGTGACTTGAGTCGGTGTTACCATGATCAAAGCGGTGTCCTTCGACCTCTGGTTCACCCTCATATGGGAGACTAGGGAGGATGAGGAGCTATACTTGAGGATGAGGCTGGATTCCCTCAGGGACTCCCTGAGGGAGGAGGGTCACGATTTACCCCTGGATACCCTGAGGGAGGCATACTCTGCCACCAAGGACTTCAGGATGGTGGTACCGCCCAGGGATCTCCTCAGGATGATCTTCGCACGTATGGGCTTGAACGAGGTGCCTCTAGATAGGGCTCTGCAGGCTTATGTGAGTTCCACGGATTCCTTCATACCGAAGGTGAATGAGGAGGCCTTGAGTGTGATCCCGGAGCTTAAGCAGAGGGGAGTGAAGCTGGCCCTCGTCACTAACACTTCCTTCAGTGAGAGGAGCATTAGAGCTATCCTCAAGAACGTTGGACTTGATCTCTTCGATTTGATAATCACATCCTGCGAAACAGGTCTTATTAAGCCCCAGAAAGGCATATTCTCGATGTTAGTCGATAAGATGGGCATCAAGGAGTCCCAGATAGCTCATGTGGGTGACTCCTGCTACCATGATGTGATAGGGGCTTCCCTAGCTGGCCTCAGGGCCATCCATTACCCCAAGCTATCGGGCTTGAGGGGTTTTAAGGAGGACTGCATGGGTTTTGAGAGGATAGATAGCCTGTATCAACTCTTGGAGTTGATCTGATCTCGAGAGTCAATGGTAATCGCTCCTGGTCAGGAGCCAGGGGTTCCCTATATGGATCCTAGTCAGCCCCTCCTCCCTGGCGGCCCTCTCAGCCTCTAATGCATGCCTCCTGCTCGTGGTGGGAAGATCGCTCATCAGGAAGCTGGGGTGGAAGGCGAGGAGGCTGTAAGGCGTATCAGGATTCAACGAGGCTATGAATCTAGCTATCATCCTGACCTCCTCCTCATCCACATAGCCAGGAACTAGGAGCGTGCTGGCCGTGAAGAGGGGAACTTCCTCCCTCTCCCTAGACCTCATGAGGGCTTCCCTGGCGTTCTCGTAAACGCATCCCAGCTCCCTTCCGGTGAGGGCCAGGTAAAGCCTGGGATCCCAGGCCTTCAGATCGAACTTAACGATACCTCCGCTCCTTAGGGAAACGTCAAGCACGGCTTTGAACGTCCTAGGATTAAGGTGTCCGTTCGTCTCCCAGCATATCCTCATGAGACTGGCTCTCCTCATGAGCTCCCCTGAGACGAGGAGGGCGTTGGCCACCTGTGGTGAGGGGTCTCCCCCGAAGAAGCAGACGCAAGTTACTGGACGCTCAAAAGCAGCTTTCACAAGTTTCTCGAAGCTCAGTAGAGGCCTCTTGCTCAATGTCAGCTTTCTAAAGAACCAGTTCTGGCAGAAGAGGCAGTCCAGGTTACATGCACCGTAGAAGACAGCTAAGTTGTAGTGTCCCAGCTCCGGACCATCTCTAAGTGTCCACCTAGGGTAGCCCAGGCCTGTGGATGCTGGGCAGAACCAGTGGGCTACGCAGTTAGTTGGGATGGGATCGTAGTAGTACTCGAGGAGCCCGTACTTGGGGGCTCCAGCCAGGTTAACTGGCTTACCCTCATCATTCATCACGATACCGCAGTAGCCCACTCCCCCATCGGGGATGACGCAGTTAGCATCACAGAGCCCGCACTTAACTCCCTTCCCTCTAGGAGGCTCGGGAGGTAGGCCCATCCTCGCCCTCTCCCTCCTGTGCACTGAGAGAGCGTGTTCAACGGCCTTAGGATCGCTCCTCAGGCACTCCAGGCATACGGAGAGGGTCTCAGAGATGAGGTGGGAAGACCTGCCGCAGATGATACATGTACCTATATGTACCCCCCAAATAAGTATCCCTTTTATCTTATAGTTGTTGGAGGTCGCATGCCGGACATATTCGATGTGCTCGCTGAGAGGAGGAGCGTGAGGAGCTACACCGGGGAGGAGGTCAGGGAGGAACACCTGAACATAATATTGGAGGCCGCCTGCTGCGCCCCCTCAGCCGGAAACCTTCAGGCTTACGAGATCGTTGTGGTAAGGGATATCGAGAGGAGGAAACTCCTAGCTAAGGCCTCATACAACCAGGGCTTCATGGTCGAGGCCTCGGTCCACCTGGTCTTCCTAGCCGTACCCTCCAGGTCGGCGGCGAGGTACGGTAGGAGGGGGGAGGAGCTCTACTCCCTGCAGGACGCCACAATAGCAGCTACATTCGCGATGCTGGCAGCTCATGCCCTGGGCTACGGAACCTGCTGGATAGGGGCCTTCGATGACTCCAGGGTGATGAGGGTTATCGAGGCCCCTGATGACAGGAGGCCCGTTGCAATAATAGTGATAGGGAAGAGGGGGAAGGAGGAGGGGCTCACCAGGAGGAGGAAGATGTCGAGTTTCGTCTTCGCCGAGAGGCACGGCGCTCCTTTCGAGCATAAGCCAACGATGGCCAAGCTGATGAGGCCAGGATGTTAAAATTTTTATGATAATGCTTATAGGAGCTCCAGTGCCACAGATCCTGTGGGGTTGAGAGCTGAGTTAGCGTACTACGCTGTGGCAGGGGCTGCCCTGGGTGACCTCATTTGGATGGCAGCGGAGAGAGGGATCTCCATAATAGAGTTGGTGATCTCAATTTCCCTCGTGATATCAGCTGTTTCTTCAGCCTCCCATGATTTAGAGGATTCCATCCCTTTCTTATTCTCTTTCCTAATTCCCTTCCTCACCGTCCAGGTTCTCCTCAGCCTCTGGTACCTCTCGGGCATCGCCAGCCTAACTGAGTTCAACTACCTCTCGGGTTACCTCCTGGCGACCTCGATGGTGAGCTCCGTGATATTCGCAGCATCCTTCCTGCTATTCTCCTTCGCCTTCAGGTTCGCCATCGAGATCGTGAGGTAGCCCTGCTCCTGAACCTAGGCCTCCGAGAGCTTATAGAAGCAGGTGATCGTTGGACGATCAGACTGGGGCGGTGCCGAATACCAAGAGTCCTCCTCCATGGCAAGTTTATTTAGTCGATACCCCCGGTATGGTGAATGGTGGGAGATGTCCCGAGGGTCGTGGGAGAGGCTGAGCTCCCTTTGCATGAAGGGAGAGCACCAAGGTGGCTCTACTCCAGAATGAAAGCTCTTGGAAGGGAGATAATAGCCACGGTGGTGAGGGAGTTCGGAAGAAGGGAGTTCCTCCTCAGGTTGAGTGATCCCTTCTGGTTCCAATCCCTGGGCTGCGTCCTAGGCTACGATTGGCACTCCTCAGGCGTTACGACGGTACTCACAGCTGTGATAAGGGATGTGCTAGATGAGGAAGACCTTGGCATAGTCGCGTGTGGGGGGAAGGGTAAGAGGTCCCTGGAGACACCTAAAGAGGTACTGATGAAGGCTGATCTCCTATCAATAAGTGATTCAAAGGCTGAAGAGCTTGTAAGAGTGAGCAGGTTGACTGCTAAAGTTGACAATGCGGCCCTTCAGGATGGTCACTCCATCTACCACCACATCATAATCTTCAGCGAGGACGGGGATTGGGCCGTTGTCCAGCAGGGGATGAACCCGGAGAGGAGGACAGCCAGAAGGTACCACTGGGTCTCCTATGGGCTCAGGGGTTTCCTGAAGGACCCTCACTCCGGAATAATAGCTGATTCGCATGAGGAAGTCCTTAACTTGGCTGCTGAGGATTCCGAGGAGAACAGAAAAGCTTCTCTAGACCTGATAGCGGAGGGGAGCTCTAGGCTGAGGAGATTGATCTATGAGGCGAGCTCAGGTCCCTTAAGCCCCTACCTGGAGGGTGTGAGGTACCTGAGGATGCCCAGGAGGATAGATTGGAGGGCTGTGGAGGAGGCGAACCAGCTGGCCCTGAGCAACTACGAGGACCTGCTCCTCGTGAGGGGGGTAGGTCCCTCCCTGCTGAGGGCCCTCTCACTGGTGGCTGAGGTGATCTACGATGCTCCGGCGAGCAGGAGGGATCCAGCCAGGTACAGCTTCGCCTTCGGTGGCAAGGACGGAGTCCCGTTTCCGGTGAAGACACGGCTCATGGACAGGGCCGTTGAGGTCCTGCGCTCAGGAATAATACAGTCCAACCTCACCGACCATGAGAAGGGCCTCGCTCTGAGGAGGCTAGCGAGCATCGCGTGAGCTCGTAAAAGGTTAAATCTTGGATTGTCCTGAATCCTCGATGAGAAGCCTAACCCTCTTCCTCCTAATACTGATGATCGCTTCCATATATGCGGCCTCGAGCCTCTACTTCGGGAAGATGGATGAGATATGGGTCAGGGAGAGGAGGATAGAGGTGCTGAGGAACGAGATCCTCTATCTCAAGAACAAAGCTGATGAGTACAGGGAAATGGTAGCTCCCCTAGTCCTCAGGCTCCTCAGCTACTCTGAGGAGGGGGATCACTTTAGGATACTTTACTCGGGCAGCGAGATCTGGAGGGACGGCCGATTCAATGTAAACATGACCTACTACGTCAGGAACTTTGGAAGTATTCTTATAAGGAATGAGGACGGTAGGATAGTCGCTAGGATATTTGGAATGCCATACAACTACACGCTCAAGCCCTTTTACTACGAGGAGCTTGTCTACGTGGTCCAGTACGCCCTTGATAATGCTGGAAGGCTTGATGAAGCTGTCTCAAAGGACGAGGAGGAGTTAACGAAACTTGAAAGGGAGCTAGCGACATTCACAGCTGATCCTCTTGCGGCCATCTTCCTGCTGACTCCTGTGATCTCAATTACTATGCAGTATGCTCTTCTCAGGAGGATCGATCCCGAGCTAGCTGGGAAGTACGCTAGCCTAATGAGGAACCCTTATGTGCTTCTTCCATCGCTCGCTGTCTACGCCAGCTTCCTCTCCGTCACGCTGACCCTCCACTCCGGGGTGCTGATACCCCTCCACGTGATAGCGGTGCTCTACTCACTCACCTCAGTACCCTCGCTCATCTCACCGATCCTCTTCGCTTACGAGACAATGGAGTGATGGAGTGGTGAAAATCACCCCCTGACCTCAAAGGTCTTACAAACGTTGTTAACGCACAGCTCGTAGCTCCCCTCAGCGAGGGGCCCTATCCTCAGCCTGGCCTCAATAACCCCTATGCACTGGATGCAGATCTCGCTGGTATCCACCATCCTCAGGCTCACCACTACCCTGTTGCCAGATAACTCGTAGCCGTATAGAACGAACCTCCCGCATGGGTTAGCGTGACCCAGGCTGAAGTTAGCGTAAACGAAGTTCCCCTCAACCCTCAAAGCTAAATGAGGCCCCTCCTGATAGCCACATCTACCGGAGGAGGATACCAGCTCCACCAGGGATCCGCTAACAACCTTACTCATGGCCTCACCTCCCTTAAGGTAACTGATAACCTCATCGGCCATCCCCTTGGCGAAGCTATCCGCGGCTCTCCTGGTAGCGTACCTATCAGCGCCAGCTATAACGACGGCCAGACCCCCAGTTGCCCAGGGCCTGGTGACTATAACCCAGTCCCTAATGCTCACGTTCCCGAGAAGAGGAGCTACGAATTTGCCTATGGCTGGAGCCTTGCTCCCTCCCAGGAATATCACTACCCTGTAATCCTTGGCCTTAGCCAAAGCTGAAGCGTCGCTCCCCAGATAATCAACCCTAACTCCCCTCAGCGCCTCCCTTATCAGCTGGAAGGAGAGGGAGTGATCTATTCCGTTAGCTAGGACAGCTACTCCCGATACCTGGGGTCTCCTCAT
>CALJEO010000093.1 GCA_938073845.1 uncultured archaeon | reverse complement strand
AGGTTAAGGACCTGATGAAGCTCCACGATGAGGAGCTGATAAGGCTCTCCTGTGTGAGCGGTTCTATCCCCAGCTCCTTTAAGGAGATCGTCCTCTTCTCCCTTGCCTGGAGGCTCATTAACCTGGGGGTTACTCAGGGGCTCGATCTGGAGCAACTTAGAGCAATCTACCTCAAAATAGCTAAGGAATACACGATAATATGGGGTGAGAGGGCTAGGGAGGCTTTCTTCATCTTCAGCCTTGGCATGGAGGAATTCTTAAGGGATAAAGAGGATCTGGATTTCCTATCTAAGCTAGTCCTCTATCCCCTAGCTTTCTCCACGGTGATGAGTGAGTACGTATCTCAGGAGCTGGTGGAGAGGGCACCTAAGCAGCTGCTCTCCAAAGTGGTGGCCCTGAATCAGGATTATCAGGCGAAGCTTCCCTCACCGAAGAGGGAGTCCATGGAACTCCTCCTGATGGCTCAAAGGATAAATGAGAGCTATAAGGAGCTGAGGAGCTCCATAATGAATGCCGTGAGGAGGTTAGTCCACGCTAAGCCCAGGCTGGACGACAGGATAGGTGAAGTACTGGATCAGCTCTCCAGGGAGCTGTCCGACTGGAGCCTGAGGAGGAGGTTCGAGCTGAGGGGGGCCAAGGTGAGGAGCAAGGTGATGAGGTTCCTGGCCCTCTACCCCTCGGCTCCCGAGATCTGGATGTCCCAGCAGGAGAAAAGGGGTATGGTGAGACTAGAGAGGGGGCAGGAGGTCAGTGCGATCCCCTGGCCCTTCAGGGAGAGGGGAATAGCTTACCTAGAAATATCGCCAGCAGGAGCCTCCTAAAGGTTAGAGCGCTTTAATGGCACCGCACTTTATCTTAGCTTTGGCGAAGGCCCCTAATTTCCCATTGAGCCTCCCGGAGACGCACTCCTCTATCGTCCTCGCTATCGTATCAGCATCGAATTCGAAGTCCGGGTACCTCGCGCGCAGCTCCTCCAAGCACCTCTTAGCCGCTTCCAATGCTTCGCACTTAGCTACGGGCTGGTAGCCATCACCAGGCGTATTGGAGAGGTAGGTCACGAAGAGCCCTCTCGAAACTATCTCCATGGTGACTGGCACCAGGTAGCTTTTACTCGGCACGGACACCTTCCATAGGGAGTTAAGGGTGTTTCTCACCTCTAGGAAGCTCCCCCTTACCTTAGTAATTGTCTTCACCTCCCAAGGCCTGATAATATCCACTGAGATTCCCATGCTCACCACCTCACCTAGGTCCTTTCCCCAGGCACATACAGTTTTTTCATTAATATAAATTTGATCGCACATAAATAGAGATCGGTTCTTATAATGAACCAAAGGTTGGGAACAGATGCCCTCGACCTGACCGAGTCGAGCGGAAGGGTGAGGAGCTCCCATTCTAATAGGGGCCTCCGCTCGATCGGCCATGACCCGTCAGCTGCTTTGGTTCCAGGACAGTTTACGGATGGGGCCACTGGCGGAGAAGCTCCTACTCACATGAGGAGATCGCAGGAGGTGATAGAGAGCTCAGATAAGGTCCTGAGATAGTCTCTCAGGATCATAAGCTACTCTAGGTTTTATTCCAGCCCTCTTCAGCTTCTCCTTAACGTGTGGGTATAGGAGAACGTACTCCTCCTCGAAATACCTCACGTAGTTTGGATCAATCCTCCCCAACCTCACCAGGAGCTTCCTCAGGTTCTCCTCGCTGGAGAAGGAGAGCATCACCGCGGGGTGGGCCGGTACCCCTTCGTAGGCTAGGTTCCTCAGTGCCCTCAGTTGGAGCTCGAAAGCCTCTGGTTTAGCTCCCGTGAGCATGGAGAACTCCTCCTCGCAAGTTCCCTTCAGGGAGATCCTGACGTGGAGCTTGGTGAAGGGGGAGAGATCCCTGGCCTTGGATCCATCGCTCCCTATGAGGATACCGTTCGTCTCAAGTATGAAACTGAACCTACCATCCCTCTCGACGAGCTCCAGCAGCTCCATCAGGTGATCCCAGCAGATCGTGGGCTCGTTCCCTGATACCCTCAGCACCCTGTAGCCCCTACTCGCAGCTATGCCGGAGAGCTTGGAGTACACCTGTTCAGGGCTATAGAGATCCCATTCAGCTTGTGGGTTGTCCCTAGGGAAGTCGCTCCAGCAGAAGATGCATCTGAGGTTGCAGCCGACGCAATCCGCGGTGGCTATGCCACCGTACCACTTCCCTCCCCTGAACCTGTAGTACTTCCTCCTTCCCCCTCCTCCCACGATTCTTCCGATCGCATCAGCTAACTCGACCGGATCGTACACAAGGGTACCGACGAGGTGTGCTAAAAAGGTTAAGGCTTCCTGCTTCGTCGAACATGAGTCCAGCTTTCCCTCAGACGGTAACCTCCCGTAGGGGAGGCCTTCGACTTACCATAATCGCATCCATCAGCCTGCAGTTTGAGGATGCGTTCAGCTCGCATTAGGAGCGACCTTTCCGGGGATCACACTCAGCCGTGGATCTAGGCATATCGTCTGATGTGAACGGTTTTATCCGCTATCCCCCATCCCCTCCTATGAGGTTACCAGCTGAAATAGTGGAGAGGGCGCGCGATGTGCACTCAGAGCTGCCTTCGGTCATGGTAAGGCTGAATAGGGTGGGGAGCTTCGGTTTGAAGGTCCCGGTCATCGTTGAGGGCTTTCTCGCGCTAGCTGAAGCTGACGCCTGGGTCAGCCTGCCCCCCACCAGGAGGGGGGTCGATCTGAGCAGGCAGGTCCAAGCCGTCTACAGCATCTCCGATCCGCCTAAGGAGCCCGAGACCCTAGTTAGGGAGTCAGTGAAGCTCCTAATGGACCTCATACCATATGCTGACTCAGCCGGGGTTTCAGCTAGATTTGAAGCCTTACTCGATTCCCGAAGGTCTTACAGGGCTGAGGTAAGCTCCCTAGTCTATGGGGGGAAGGAGGTGAGCGGCACGAGGGTCGAGCTGATGGGAATGACTTCCTGTCCCTGCACCATGGAGCTGATAAGGGCCTATGTGGACTCCTTGGGTGAGAGGACCTCGATATTGGCTACGCATACGCAGAGGAGTCTGGGTGTGATCGAGTTATCCCTCGAGGGGGGGCACCTGGATAGGGGGAAGCTGGCTCATGTGATCGAGAGGGCCATGAGCTCCCCGCTGATGACCCTGGCCAAGAGGCCTGAGGAAGCATCGCTCGTCATAAGCTCGATTAAGAATCCTAAGTTAGCTGAGGACGTCGTTAGGGATATGGCGCTCCTCTTTCTGGGGGAGTTCCCATCGGTTCCTGATGAAGCTGTTTTGCTCGCGGCAGTCAGGAGCCTGGAGAGCGTCCATATGCATGATGTCTACGCGGAGCTCAGATCCACCGTTGGGGAGCTGAGGGCTCAGCTTAGTAGCTCGGAGAGGACCTCCTTAACGCAGTGAAACTCAGCTGATAAGCTGCTTCCCTCTCTAGCGTTCAGCTCCATCTTCCGCATGAGCTTCTCAAGCTGCTTCAGGTTTCCCAGGACAACTAGGTCTACTCTATCGCTTCCAAAGACTATCGAGCTCGATGGGATGGCTGCCTCACCCCCTGAGGCGAGCATCTCCTGCTTTATCACCAGAGCCACGGGGTTGCTGACGTTCCTCATGTAAACCACCCTGAGCTCCGACTTGAGGGACATGAGCTTGGCCCCGTATGGGTGAGAGCCCACGGTGAGGAACATGTCCTCGAAGTCACTAGCATTAAGGTCAAAGGAGAACTGATAAGCCTCCAAATCACTGCATTTTGCCTGCAATATTTCCCTTCTTATGAACTCAGCCACCTTAACGGCTTGAGCGGTCTCCTTGACGTCATGGGTCCTTATGAGACTCGCTCCATTATAAACAGCTATAGAAGTAGCTGCTATGCTTCCGGGAAGCCTGTTTGCAGGATCTCTCTCACCAGCTATCTCCCCTATGAACGATTTCCTGGAAACGCTGATGCAGATTGGTCTGCCCAAGATGAGGAGCCCCCTCAACCCCCTTATCACTAGGGAGTCCCAGAGGTACCAGGGCAGGCTGGAGTCCCTGAAAAAGCCTATTAGGGGATCTATGACTATCCTCTCCTCCCTGATCCCAGAAGCCCTTCTCAAACCCTCTCTCAGGAATTTCCTGATCTCCCTCAAGGGATCAGAGCTTTCCGGCTTCCCCCTGGCCCCCAGGATAAGGGAGAGGTCCATCGATGCCACTAGTTCAGCTAATCTGGGATCTGAGAGGCATGAGACGTCGTTCACGATGGTAGCTCCCGCCTCCACAGCAGCGGAGGCCACCTCATACCTATGGGTATCGATTGAGATGGGAACCCCGAGGTCCCCGAGCCTCCTTATGACGGGCACAACCCTCCTCCTCTCCTCCTCAACGCTCACCCAGGTCTCCAGATAGGGGGCGGTGCTCATCCCCCCGACGTCTATTATGGAAGCCCCCTCATCGATCATCCTCTCAGCTAAGTTAAGGGCTTCCTCAGCGCTTCTGACCACGGATCCCCTGTAGAAGGATTCGGGACTGAGGTTTATGACACCCATTATCCTGACAGGCTCTCCTAGCCCCACCTTAACCCCCGAGAGGTCAGCCCTGAGGAACACGATGGCTCCAGAGGGTATAGGATATAAGATGCGAGTGGCTGTCCGACTGGGATCGAGGTGTTGCATCGGGCCACTGGCGCATCGATCCTACGCACGTATGTGTGTGAAAGGTACCCTAACGGCAGAGGATATGCTGTGGCGGGCCTCACGGTCTTGCTCCTCTTGCCGCTCGCGGCCTCCAGCGGGGAAGTCATCATATACTACGATGAGAGATACCCGAGCAACTGGATCGACCCTAAGTTGATGCTCATCTACCTCAGGGAAACCCTTGGGGAGTTCGGAGTACCTTACCGCATCCTCAATGCGGATGAGCTGAGGAGGTTCATGACGAGCGGAAGTGGAATTGTTGTTTTCACGAGCGATGTTGCTCCGGATACCGTTTGGGATTGCAGCGAGGAATCGCTCATCCTGAGGTGGATCAGGAACGGGGGAGTGCTCCTGTGGACCGGGGACTGGGAGCTCTACTACGTGGGTCACGCCAACGGTTCGATGGAGTACTGCGGTGCTGGGCTCCTCGATGAGCAGCTCACGGTAGCGGTGGATGAGGGGGTTGGGGTGAGGCCGACTGAAGCGGGTGCCAGGTACATACCTAGCCTCAGGGGGTTCCGAAGCATGAGGCCCTTCGATGGGAGCAAGCTGGCAGGCTTAGAGTACGAGGCTTACGGGATAGCTGAGCTCAACGGGAGGGAATTCATGGATCCCTGCGCAGTTAAGGTTGGAATGGGGATCTTCGTGAAGGTATCCGCCACCTTACGCGAGAGCCTGGGGTTCCTCTATGTGGCGGAGCTGATACTGAACAGGTTCTACGGGATGAACGTGAGGCTGACCGCGGATCCATCTAGGACCTTCATCCCATACTCGGGCATCGTGTACATACTCCCGAGCTCCTTGACTCACCGGCACCACTCCTTAGGGGATAGGATATACTTTTACGCGAAGTCGGATCTGAGGGAGTACGAGGATTTCCTGAGGAGGGACCTCTCCCTCATATCCTCCCAGTACAACTTCATCATCCCGGTGGTCCCACTTAGCGACTCGCAGCTCTTCAGGAGGAACGCCCTTCTGCTGGACGAGCTGGCGTCCCTCAATGGGATAGGTGTGCTCTATGCAATATTCCCTAAATGTGATTACGGGCCCGAGGAGGACTATCTTAAGCCAGGTACTAGGGTTAACGGGGCTCTGATGTCCGTTGCGGGGTTTCTCTCCAACTTGAGCTCAACAGTTGGTGTGGCGGTCTGGTACGGTTGGAAAGACAGGAAGATGGATCCCTTGGAGCTTAGGAACTTCTACAGCTCGGTGCCTAGGAATGTTAGACTGTGGATATGGCTGGACGAGGAGTTCGTTGAGGAGGCCCTCGTCTCAGGCGTAGTTAAGGTGATCGATGAGCTTAACGTGACGCTGGTTACGGAGCTCTACTCACCTCTGATGCTAGCTTCTTACTACAATTTGACGAGGAGACAGATGATAGTTACGGGTTATTGGAACGCAAGCAGCCCCAATGAGTGGGTTGACGGAATGAGGAGGAAGCTTGAGCTGATTAGGGGATCCGGGAGGATGCTTGGCGTCTGGATATTCTGGGATGAGAACGATGGTTCGGGGGAGGCTTACAGGGCCTATGTGGGTGGGGAGCTCAGGAACCCGCTCGCGATGAGTTTAAGCTTCGATGTGGTGGATGCCAGCTCCGATGTGGATAGGGCGATCGTAAAGTCTCTCTTCCCCTCGGCAGGCATCGCTCCTGGGGCTAGCCTAGTAGTGGGTGGGCCTCTGGCCAACAGGAGGAGCGGGATCGTTGAGAGGTACGGAGTTAGGTTCAACAAGGATGAGCTGATCGTGAACGGAACTACCTACAGGAGCCACTGGGGGAGGTTAGATTATGGATTGATCCTCTACGGGAAGGGGAAGGTTTACGTGATGGGGACCCATAGGTATGGGACTGAGGCTGCTCTGATGTGGCTGAAGATGAGCGGCCTCACCGGAAGATCCTCCCTAGTCGAGTGGAGGGATCTGAATGGGAACAGAAGGGTTGAGTTGAACGAGATCAGGATCCTTAAATCCTAGCTTTGGTAAGTGGTCAGCATGAAACGTTCGAGTGGTTTCCATAGATAGCTCCTAAGAGCTAGCTATGGCTTCCGTGTTGAGGGACCGCTCTCAATCTCGAGACCCCGTTTTCAAGTCATGGACCCATGATTCCAGCGGATCTCCCGTCCTCCTTTATAATTACTCGGAGGTTTTCTGAGTTCAACTCACATTCCGAGGTAAGCTCTTCTCACATCATCCCTAAGGGCGAGCTCGCTAGAAGCTCCCTCTATCACTATCCTCCCAGTCTCTAGTACATAAGCCCTATCCGATATGTCCAAAGCTGCCTTCACGTTTTGCTCCGCTAGAAGAATCGTCACACCGTCCTTTCTCATCCTCTCGAGCGTACGGAATATCTCGATCACGAGCTTAGGCGCGAGCCCCATGGATGGCTCATCTAACGCGAGTAGCTCGGGTCTACTCATGAGTGCTCTACCTATGCTCAGCATCTGCTGCTCCCCTCCACTCATAGTTCCAGCGAGTTGATTCCTTCTCTCCCTCAATATCGGAAATAGGCTGAAGACCCATTCCAAACTATCCTCGAGCTTCTCCCTAGCTCTAGGGGTATAAGCGCCCATCTCCAGGTTCTCCATGACCGTCATCATTGGAAAGAGCTGTCTCCCCTCCGGCACCAGAGAGAGGCCCAAAGCTACCCTCTGATGACTTGGAAGCCCCGTTATCTCCCTTCCCTTAAGTACGATCTTGCCCCTAAATGGTCTGATGAGTCCTGCTATGACCCTCAAGGTGGTGGTTTTACCTGCGCCATTGCTCCCCAGGAGACTGACGATCTCTCCCCTCTCCACCCGCATGTTCACTTCCCAGAGGACCTGGAGATCCTCATAGCCAGCATCTAGGTCATTTACCTCTAAAATCCTCATGTTCTCACCCAGTTCCTAAGTACGCCTCTATTACCTTCGGATCCCTTGATATCTCTTCAGGTGTTCCCTCAGCTATCTTAATTCCCTTATGCAAGACAATTACCCTGTCAGAGATGGTCATGACTGCCCTCATGACGTGCTCCACCATTATGATCGTGATGCCCATCTCATCCACCAGCCTCCTCACTAGATGAACTATATCAGTCATCTCCGAGGGATTCAGCCCAGCGACCACCTCGTCGAGGAGGAGCAACTCGGGCTTCGTTGCCAGTGCTCTGGATAGTTCCATGAGTTTCCTTTCTACTATGTTGAGGGTCCTAGCCTCGACGTGCATTTTTTCCCCCAATTTAACGTAATCTATCAGCTCCCTAGCTAACCCCTCAGCCTCAGATCTGGAGGACACTCTCCCACCATAGAAGGCCGCCGCAACAACGTTCTCCAGGACACTCATCCTTCCAAATGGCTTGGGAATCTGAAAGGTTCTCGCTATTCCCAGTCTCGTGATGTCATGGGGCCTCATCCCCACCAGACTCCTGCCCTTGAACATCACATCCCCGCCATCAGGCCTGTAGAAGCCGGTGATCACGTTGAAGAGGGTCGTCTTCCCGGAGCCATTGGGGCCTATTAGACCACAGAGCTCGCCCTTCTTCACGGAGAGACTCACACCATCCAGTGCAACGATGCCGCCGAATCTCTTAGTTACCTCCCTAACCTCCAGCAAACTCATCACCCCTTGACGAGGAACCCCCTCCTGATCATACCGAATATACCTCCCGGTAAGGCTACGACTACTACGAGGAGGATGATACCGTAAAATACTGTGCTCAGACCGGCTATCATCCCGCCGAAGATCGCGTTCAGGTAGAGGGAGAGGGGCACTAGTATCATAGCACCTATTATCCCGCCATAAGGACTTCCAGCCCCTCCAACGACATCTATAGCGACTATCTGGACGGAGAAATCTAACCTAACAACAGTATCGGGCCTGATGTAGTGTATCCACTGGGCGTAAAATGTACCTCCCAGCCCTGTGAGGAAAGCGCTTATCACTGCCCCTAGGACCTTAGCCCTATAGACATCTATACCGATGGATTCAGCAGCATCCTCATCCTCCCTGAGGGCCACTAACGCCATCCCGAACTTCGAGCGCTCGAAGTACCTCAGGAAGAGCATGCCGCAGATGACGAAAGCCAGCGCTAAGTAGTAGTAATGAAGCTGACTCTCAAAAACCATGTATTCAACTCCCGTTTTATTGATCATTATGCCGAGAGGTCCTCCGGTGACGTCCTTCAGGTAAAGCAGGAGTAACTGCACTAGCTCGGCGAACGCTATGGTTCCCAAGGCGAAGAACGGTCCCCTGAGCCTCAAGGATGCGAAACCCACAAGTGCTCCAGCGATGGCAGCAACTAACCCGGATAACCAGATGCCCAGCCAGGGAGTGATGCCGAAGTTCTCGAGGAGTAAAGTCGATGTGTAAGCCCCCAAACCCATGAAGGCAGCATGCCCTAGGGAGAACTGACCCCCGTAGCCTCCTATGACATCCCATGCCATCGCCAGATAAGCCCACATTAACATTTGAACGAGTATCGTGAGGAGGAACTCATCCAAGAATATGGGAAGGATCATAGCCAATATCAGGAGGATCAGGGCAAGGCTCATGCGTTTAGGCATCACTTAGACCCTCCTCATCGCTTTTCCAAACAAGCCTTGAGGTCTTAGTAATAGGACTAGCAGGAACACGGAGAAAGTGAGGATATTCCTGAAAGCGTTCGAGAAAAAGATACTACCGAGTCCCTCAATCGTACCTATCGCTACTCCAGCGAATATCACCCCGTAAATCGAACCCAGACCAGCGAATATCACTACCACGTAGGAGGCTATGTCCCAGATGTAACCGGCGAGCGGTCTTATATTCGGGTAGAAGGTGGAAACCAGAACTCCGGCGACGCCAGCTAGACCTACGCCCAATGCGAAAGTCAATAGTCTTATCCTCGAGACGTTTATTCCCACGACTCTAGCTCCTATCGGGTTCTGAGATACCGCCCTTATCGCCTTCCCTATCCTAGATCTCCTCATGAATTGATCTACCAGAAATACCGCTATCAGTGAGAGGGAGAACGCTATAGCCTCAGCCAAACTCGTTCTAATTCCTGCGTATTCCAAGTAGATGCTCTTGTAGATATTGTCATACGATCTCGGACTCGGTGACCAGAGGATCAATGCGATGCTCTGTATCACTAACGATATTCCTAGGGTAGTTAATAAGGTCGCTTCATGACCACCGGGCTTCTCTACCACCGGTTCTATCGCTATTAAGTGTAATATTGCGCCCAAACCACCTAGGAGGCAGAAAGCAATGAGAGCGGATATTAGAGGATCTGCTCCTGACAGTATCACCATCCAATAAGCGACGTACATTCCGAGCATCAGGAGATCACCATGAGCCCAGTTCACCGCTCTCATCACTCCCCATATGAGGGATAGGCCCAGCGCCGTTAACGCGTATACCCCTCCCAGGATCGCATAAGAAGTCACTAATTGAGCGTAAGTTAGGCCCCACTCTATCATGCGAGCCACCCCATCATTAGCGGCTCCGAAGCTTAGAAAAAATAATTAAATTAGGATCTTTGCTCCCATGTGGGGGCTGGTAGAACAGGCTCTATGGGTGCGAACTCCAGGGGCCAGACGACGCGGAACCTACCCTCCAGGATCTGAGCCATCGCCACAGCGGCCTCAGGGTTCTGGTGATTTGGTGCAGAAGTGAAGTCGACGCCCCAAGGCATGAGAGGAAGTTCACCAGCAGGTATCTTAATTCTCTCGAGCGCGTCCCTAATAGCCTTCCTGAAATTCACTAAATCCTTCGGATTGGCGCCGGAATCAAGGGCATTCTGGATCGCGACAGCTAAGACATAGGTGCCCACGTAGTTCAGACCTGAGCTTCCTACCATACTCCTCCCATGAACCTTCTTGAAGTCCTCATCGATCCAAGCCCATTTCTTCAGAGCCTTGGATATGAGGAAGTCGGGTTGCCACTCCGTTTGAGTGAAAACGAACTCAGAATCTTTTCCTAACTGCTCAATGAACTCGACTCTTGTTTGACCCCCTGCACCAGCTCCTATGTAAGCTTTCGGGTACCAATTGAGTTTCTTCATCGTTTGGACGAAGAGCACGGAGTCCCTCAGGTATGCGACGTGAAAGACCACGTCAGGGTTCTCAGCCTTAAGTTTCGCCACCATGTCGTCCATACTGGTGACCGTCTCAGCCGGGTAACTCTCCTCATACACCACTCTCGCATTTGGGAAGAAATTATTCAGGAATTTCCTGAGTCCCTCTGTCGTGAACACACCGAAGTCGGAATTTTCGTATATGAAAGCTACAGTTTTCACATCAATCCCCTTAGCCTTTGCCATATCAGCTAGCGCCCAGAGAGTATCGTAAGCATATTTGCTAGCATTAGCGCACGTTCTGAAGACGTACTTCCATCCCTGAGCTGTTATCCTATCAGCTACAGCCTCCGGTACTACGTAAGGTAGTCCTATTTTCTCAGCCTCGCCCGCTGTAGGATAAGTGACCGCCGAGTTATAGGCTCCTAAGATGGCCACGACCCCAGCTTGGTCGAGTCTTCTCAGCTCAGTGACACCTACGTCCTGTCTAGTTTGGGTATCCGCTATCACGAGATCTATTTTAACTCTTATATTGGGATATCTGCCGTCATTTATGTGTATAGCAGCTAATTGAATTCCCCTTAAATCCTCCTGTCCATCGAAAGCGGATCCCCCAGATAGGGGGAGGAGAACCCCTACCTTCACTCTCACTTCCTCAGCAGGTACCGTTCCAGTAGCCGATGTCGTGACCGTTACCGTTTCCGTTACTGTTCTCACTTGGGCGGGGGAGAGGAAGTAACCGATCGCTACCCCAACCATGAGTAGCACGATACCCAGGATGATTGCATTTCTATCCATAAGATCCACCCTAGGG
>CALJEO010000092.1 GCA_938073845.1 uncultured archaeon | reverse complement strand
TGCTAGCTGGTCTCTGCTTCGCTGCCATCCTCTCTGTAACGAGGTACCTTGTGCCCTTGTTCCTAGCCCTAGTAGGCGCCTTCCTCCTCATCACATACTCGGGCCCGCTTGGCTATAAGTACTTAGCTTTGGGAGAGCTTGGGGTCTTCCTGGCCTGGGGAGCCCTCATGTGGGTGGGCACGCACTACGTCCTCACCGGAAGCTTGGCCCTCGAGCCAGCTGTTGCTGGAACGCCCGTAGGCCTGCTGGTGGCAGCTGTCCTCACTGCCAATAACCTGAGGGATCTGGAGTACGATAAGGAGAGGGGAGCCAAAACAATAGTCACGCTCATCGGACTGAGGAAGGGGATCCTCTTTTATTCGGCTGAGCTCTTGCTCCCCTACGCTTTGGTCATAGCTATGAGCGCTCTCGGAATGATTCCCCTCACCTCCCTCCTGACGTTGCTAACGCTGCCCAGCGCCTCAAAGCTCCTGGGGACCTTCAGAAGGGAAATTCCTGATGCTGCGGATCCCATAACGGCCAAGCTAGTTCAGAACTTCGGTGTGCTCTACATAGCAGGCATCCTGTTGGGATCCTCCCTAAGTCCATGAATGTTTTTATATTTCAGGTGCGACACCGCGCGACCCCCCATGAGGAGCAAGGTATGGGAAGTCTCAGCCACACTCGTCAGAGTTGCCTTGGGTATTGAGAAAGCGGACCTGGTCATCATGAACTCCAACTTCATCAACGTGAATTCAGGCGAGCTTCTGGAGAACTATGGAGTTGCGGTTAAGGGGGATAGGGTCGCTGCAATAGGCGAGGTATCGCACACCATAGGCCCTCAAACGCATATCATAGACGCTAAGGGGATGTATCTAGCTCCTGGGTTCATAGATGCTCACGTTCACGTGGAGAGCAGCATGCTCTCCCCCACCAACTTCGCAAAGGTCGTGCTGCCCAGGGGCACCACCTCGGTGTTCGTGGACCCGCACGAGATAGCCAACGTGCTGGGTGTTGAGGGCGTCAGGCTAATGATCGAGGAGTCCGAGGGACTGCCCCTCAAGGTCTTCGTCACCGCACCCTCCTGCGTCCCAGCTAACCCTGCCTTCGAGACCTCAGGGGCCCACCTGGGAGTGAGGGAGGTGGAGGAGATGCTCTCCTGGGATGGTGTGGTAGCCCTGGGGGAGATGATGAACTACCCAGGGGTGCTGGCCACTGACCCTGAGGTATTCGGCAAGATAAACGCGGCCCATAGGCTCGGGAAGGTTGTCGAGGGGCATGACGCCGGACTTCTTGGGAGGGAGCTCACCGCTTACGCCGCAGCCGGCATATCCTCTTCGCACGAGATGACGAGGAAGGTGGATGCCTTGGAGAGGCTCAGGTTGGGCATGTACGCTTACATGAGGGAGGGCTCAGCCTGGCTCGACGTTAAGGAGACAATTAAAGCGATAACGGAAGCTAAGCTGGACTCAAGGCATGCATGCCTGGTCACCGATGACAGGGAGGTCGACTCCATAATCAAGCAGGGTCATATGGATCACGTGGTGAGGAGAGCCATAGAGGAGGGGGTCGATCCCGTGAGGGCGATCCAGATGGCCACGCTGAATCCAGCCGAGCACTACGGATTGGCTAGGGAGATAGGGAGCGTGGCCCCCAGCAGGCTCGCTGACATCCTGCTGCTCAGGGACCTGACGAGGGTGAAGGTAGATACCGTGATAGCAGATGGTAGGGTGGTCGCGAGGGAAGGTAGGCTGATCGTTGAGGTAAGACCTCCCAGTTACGATGAGAGGTACTTGAGGACGGTGAAGCTCCATAAGAGGATAGAGGCCGATGATCTCCGCTTAATGGCTCCTCTAGAGGAGGGGAGGGTCAAGGTGAGGGTCATAGAGGCGCTTGAGGGGAGCGTGCTGACCAAGCAGGTGATAGAGGAGCTCGAGGTGAGGAAGGGTCGCGTGCTCCCAGACGCCTCAAGGGACATATACAAGGCCGCGGTCATAGAGAGGCATAAGGCAAGTGGTAACATAGGGATAGGGTTCGTTAAGGGATTCGGCTTCAAGTTGGGGGCTGTTGCATCCACGGTGGCTCACGATAACCACAACCTGCTTGTGATAGGGCTTGACGATGGTGACATGGCCCTCGCTGCAAATGAGCTGGCTGATGTGGGAGGGGGAATTATCACAGTGGATAGGGGCGAGGTGCTTTCCCTCGTGAAGCTCCCTCTAGCTGGGCTCATGTCGACGGAGGAACCGGAGAGTGTGGCGGAGGAGCTGGAAAGGACCTACAGAATCTGGAGGGAGAGGGGATGCGGTTGGGTATCGCCCTTCATGACCATGTCCCTCCTCGCATTGGACGTGCTCCCGGAGCTGAGGTTAACGGACAGGGGCCTGGTGGATACCGTCAACTTCAGGTACGTTAGCCCCATCTTCGAGGAGTGAACATTGGGGACGCGAACCGATCTAGGTTCGGGTCTATGAGCGGCTCAGAGCTATTGAGAGTACTTCAACGGATGATCATCGCTTTCCTATGAGGTCTGGGTATGAGATCGAGCTTCCGGTCCCAGGACGGGATGGTCCCCCGCCTGAGCCAGCCTCGTTGGAAGCAGCTCACCGAAATGTGGTTGACTCCCTAGAGCATCGATTTTCAGGTCTGTGGCGCGGAGTTGCTCCCCCAAGGGCTCCCTGGCGGGGGATCTCTCCCTTGTCTGACACTTAGAGGGCCTTGCTTAAAGCTGAGAGGCCTGAGGATCTTAAAACATTTTAGAAAATACCCAAGCCCAATGTCATTCAGTACCCGAAATGGTTATGTAGAAGATACGTCTCAACTCAACCGAAATGTCGGATGAGCGTACGCTGGAGAAGCTGATGAAATCCGCGGAGAAGGACCCGAAGATTTTAGTTACGATCAAGGAGATTTACGATTATCATAAGAGGATATTCAGGTGTCAGAGATGCGGATCCTCTGACTTGGAGAAGGTCTCCGTTCTCCAGTACAGATGCAGGGAGTGCGGTTCTACATTCCTCTACTCACCGTTCTCGCCCTCCGAGATGTCGCCCCAGATACCCTTCTCACACCTACTCGAGTTGATCAACTTAGGGGTAATAGAGGCGGTCCACAGTGGCAGCAGGGGAGTGAGCTATGTCCTCACGAAACCCGAGCTCCTCAGGTCGGTGCTCGAGAACAAGGGGTTCATATTGGAGGAGACCCCTCCCGTCGAAGTTCCTGGGTTGGAGTTAGAGGAAGTATCCGAGGACTTTAGGAACCTCCTGAGCGATTTCAAGAACATCGTGTTCCTGATAACTAAATCCATAAGGAGCGGCAGCTCAGCCCACTTCCTCCTGGTAGGTCCTAGGATTTCCCTAAGGGAGCTTATCATAGAGGAACTTCAGAGGATACCTGGTTCCTACCTATACGTTCCAGGCAACGAGCCCTCATTGGATGAGGTGCTCTGGGGAGTTAAGCCCAACCCCCTGATAATCCCCAACATCGAGAGGCTCAGGTCCTCAGTGGACCTGTCCACGCTCGCTAACTTCCTCTCATCTGGCAGGTTCTTCGTTAGGAGGGTGGGTGAGGTCCTCGATCACCGATCAACTGTCACGGCCTCAGCTACAGGTGGGGGAGGCATTCCCAGGGATCTGACGAACTACTTCATCCCGTTCTACTT
>CALJEO010000091.1 GCA_938073845.1 uncultured archaeon | reverse complement strand
CGACTGGGATGGCTACTCGAGGAGCATAAGGGTGGCCCTCCGATTCCTCGACAATGTGATAGATGTGAATAAGTTCCCCATCCGAAGGATAGAGGAGAGGACCAAAGCGACCAGGAAGGTAGGGTTGGGCATGATGGGTCTAGCCGATGCGCTCTACGCCCTAGGCATTGCCTACAACAGTGAGGAGGGCTTCGAGTTCATGAGGAAATCAGCTGAATATCTAACGTATTTTGCCATGCTGGAGAGCGTTGAGAGAGCTAAAGAGAGGGGAAGCTTCCCCCTGTTCCAGAAGTCAGGTTACTTCAGGGGAGAGATGCCTGTGGAGGGGTTCTACCATCCTGAGATATGGAGCCTGGATTGGGATCACCTGCGGGAACAGATAATTAGGTATGGGATAAGGAACGCTGAGGTAACTACCATCGCACCTACAGGATCAATATCGATGATAGCAGATGTTTCCTCGGGTATAGAGCCTCAGTTCGCCTTAGTATTTGAGAAAAGGGTCACAGTGGGGTCTTTCTTCTACTTGGATACTGAATTTGAGAGGCAGCTGAAGGAGAACGGCCTCTACGGGGAGAAGCTGCTTAGGGAGGTCTCTGATAACGGAGGATCCCTACAGGGGATAGAGCCCCCTGAGGGTAAGGAGGATGTCTTCAGGAGGTTGCAACGCGTTTTCCTAGTGGCTTACGACATACCCTGGTGGGACCACATAAGGGCCGAGGCTGAGATATCGAGGTGGATATGCGCGGCAGTCAGCAAGACGATAAACATGCCCTCTTGGGTGTCGGTCTCGGACGTAGAGAAGGCCTACCTCTTCGCTCACAGGCTGGGACTGAAGGGTATAACAATATACAGGGACGGCTCAAAGACCGCTCAGGTACTGGTTACCCCGACGCAGAGGAGAGGAGAGTACGTTAGCTTCATCGAGAACGAAACGCTGAGGATGATGGAATCCCTGGGGATAGGGTTACCACAGCTCAGGAAACCGAAATCGGAGGAGAAACCCTTAGTTCAGCCGGTCCTCAAGCCCCCAGCCCCTCAGCCAAATCACGTCGAGACCTGCCCAGAGTGCGGGAGCACCAGGCTAGTCTACAGGGAGGACTGTGTGAGCTGCCTTGACTGCGGTTGGTCAGCTTGCGTAGTGACGTGATGGGGATGATACACCTCTACACGGGTGACGGGAAGGGCAAGACGACGGCTGCCTTCGGTTTGGCTCTCAGGAACGTGGGGTGGGGCGGTAGGGTTCTGGTGATCCAGTTCCTTAAGGGAACTAGGAGCGGGGAGCTCAACGCTGCAGCAAAGCTGCCGAATTTGGAGGTAAAGCAGTACGGGACGGGGAGGTTCATAGTCAACGGATCCGCTGATGAGAGGGACCTGATGCTAGCGAGGAGGGGGTTGGAGGAGGCTAGGGAGGCCCTCTCATCCGGTAGGTATACCCTGGTGGTGCTGGATGAAGTGAACGTAGCAGTTTACTTGGGTCTCCTCTGGGAAAGAGAAGTAATAGAGGCCATAAAAGGTAGAAATCCATCTACTGAAGTCGTTCTGACAGGAAGGTATGCTCCTAAATCTTTTCACGATTTGGCGGATTATATAACGGAGTTTGTGAAAGTAAAGCATCCCTACGATATGGGTGTCCTGGCTAGGAGGGGGATAGAGTACTGATCATCGATTCCCGAGAAGCGTCCTTAAATATCATTAGTTAAATTTCAGGGAACCCTTTCCTTAAAGTTTCACATGATTATGCACGACCGAGAGAACCATCTTGCCTAATTCGACTGATTCCATACACGCGTTACCGGCGGGATCCTTCTCTGGATCTATTATGGAAATTTTTTAACAATAAATTAAAAAATTAGAGAAAACTTTTCTAATAATATAAGTATTAAGAATTTAATTAACTTTAATTCGACTACAAAGTAAAATATTAATTGTAAAAATGGGGATGTCACCTGAATGGATATTTTTTTAAGTTATAGGGTCGGGAGGGCCTATCATGGGTAAGCTGAGATGGAGGTCCTAATGCCCCCTTGGCTCGATGCCGCGGTGACCTTCTCCCTCGGGATCACCTTGGGGTTGGGTATAGGGATAATAGGGATCCTACTTGGGAGGGTGATCTCCCCATCTAAGACGTTCCCCAAGAAGAGGGAGAGGTACGAGTGCGCTAATCCTCCCAGGGGGAGGGCTAGGGGCCTGCTCATGATGCAGTACTACCCCTACCTCATCCTTTTCCTGACGGTAGAACCGATAATGATATACTCGTTTCTCTTCCTCCTGGAAGCACACAGCTCTCCTGCCTTCACCCTTTACCTCTTCCTCGGGATCCTCGGGATAATAATGCCCCCCCTGATATTCGGCCTATACTCAGCTAGGAGGTTGGAACTATGGTCTGCTCCTTAGAGGGCAAGCTTTTAGTGGGGAACTTGGAGAGGTCAGCTAGGAAGGCCGCAGCATGGCTGGTTGAAAAGAGACCGGTGAGGGACATAAGGGACTGGGGTATCTCCTTCTCCCTCTGGCCCGTCCACTTCACCACAGCGTGTTGCGGTGCTGAGTTCGCGGCTTCAGCAGCCCCTAAGTACGATGCCGAAAGGCTGGGATTCCTCCCATTCATAGGTATAAGGCAATGTAATCTCCTCTTCATCGAGGGGACGCTGAGCAAGAAGATGGCGGAAGCGGCCATCTGGGTTTATGAGCAGATGCCTGAGCCCAAGTTCGTCGTAGGTATGGGGGCCTGCGCCATAGATGGGGGTATATTCTGGAACAGCTACAACATAGTGAGGCCCATGGACATACTCCCCGTCCACGTATTCATACCGGGATGTCCCCCTAGGCCTGAGGCGGTGGCTCAAGCCATAATCATGCTTCAGAGGAAGATAAGGAGAGGGGAGCTGGTGAGATATGAGACTAGATGATCTCAGGAAGGAGATAGAGGAGAAGCTAAATGGATTGGGTGCTGAAGTAAGCTCGAAGGACCCTAATTTGATAGAGGTGAGGGTGGGTAGGGATAAGTTAGTTGAGGCGGCCAGCAAGCTTAGGGAAATGGGATTAGATCACGTGAAAGCAGTAACTGGCATAGACTACCCCAAAGAGAGGTTCGAGGTAGTTTACATAACATCATCTTACTCGGATAGCCTCTCCCACTTCTTGGTCAACCTCCGGGTATCCTTGCCTTATGATGATCCTAGGATACCCTCCCTGGTTCGGGTCTGGCCGAGCGTCCTCTACCAGGAACAGGAGGAAAAGGATCTCCTAGGCATAGAGTTCGAGGGAAATCCGAGGATGGAGGAGAGGCTTCTCCTCCCGGATAGCTATGATGGAATACCCCCGCTCAGGAAGGAGTTCAAGGTGAGGGTGGAGGGGATAGATGCATGATCTCCTCCGGCGAGAGGGAGCTTGAGTTGCTGATAGGGCCTCAGCACCCGGCCTCAGGTCACATGAGGTTGGTGGCGAAGGTAGATGGTGATGTGGTTGTTGAGCTGAGGCCGAACATAGGTTACGTCCACAGGTCCGTCGAGAAGCTGGCTGAGGTGAAGAAGTACCTTCAGATAATCCCACTCGTGGAGAGGCCCTCCCTAGCGGATACCACAGCTAACAACTTAGCTTACGTGATGGCTCTGGAGAAGCTCCTCGGTATAGAGCCCCCCGAGAGGGCCAAGTACCTGCGCACGCTCCTAGCGGAGATAAACAGGATCCACAGCCACCTTTATGGGTTAGGAATTCACGGAGTGATGATAGGCTCTTCAACAGCTTACATGTGGTGCTTCGGCGATAGGGAGCCCTTCCTGGAACTGGCTCAGGAGCTGACGGGGGCCAGGCTTACCTACTCCTACATAATACCGGGAGGGGTTAGGAGGGACCTGCCAGCGGGCTTAGGTGAGAGGGCTGAGAGGGTACTGAGGTACATGGAGAACAGGATGAGGGACTACTTCAACCTCTACTTCAACAACCCCGTTGTGAGGGCTAGGCTCGAGGGAGTGGGCGTGCTCAGCAGGCATGATGCTATAAATTTAGGGATAACAGGACCTAATCTTAGGGCTAGTGGAGTAGCTTATGACGTTAGGAGAGCTGAGCCCTACGCTGCTTACCCAGAGCTCGAGTTCGACATCGTCACGGAGGAAGCCGGTGACTCCTTCGCCAGGGTCATGGTGAGGGTGAGGGAGATCGTGGAGAGCATGAGGATAATAAGGCAGGTCATCAGGAAGATACCAGAAGGGCCCATCTTACACGAGAGTTACGAGAAGCTGATACCTCCTAAGCTGAGGGAGTCCATGAAGCAGAGAGGCATGGTGAAGTTCCCCTCCGTCTTCGCCAACCTCAGGGTACCGCCGGGCGAGGCCATCTCGAGGGTCGAGGGAGGGAGAGGGGAGGTTGTGTTCCACATAGTGAGCGATGGGAAGCTCAGCCCCTACAGGATGAGGATGGTGACCCCATCCTTCAGGAACGTCATCCTCTTCGAGCACTTAACCAGGGGAGTTAGGGTGGCTGATATCCCAGCGATATACGGTAGCTTGGATTACTTCCCGCCGGAGGCTGATAGGTGATGGACATCCTGAAGCTATTGTTCGAACCTT
This sequence comes from uncultured archaeon, assembly GCA_938073845.1. Lineage (GTDB taxonomy): Archaea > Korarchaeota > Korarchaeia > Korarchaeales > Korarchaeaceae > Korarchaeum. The sequence goes on along the minus strand of CALJEO010000091.1, from coordinate 12,186 downwards.
ATATCTTCATCCCCTTGGTTTTTCCGGGGTTGGTAGCGGCTTTCTTGCTCTTACTCATAATAATATGGCTCGAAAGGAAGATAGCTGCCAAAGTACAGCTCAGGTACGGTCCCCTCTATGTGTTCAAACCGCTTGGTGGGGTAATACAGACCATAGCGGATCTTCTGAGGTATCTCTTTCAGGAACCGATAGTGCCGAGGGAAGCGGATAAGCTAGCCTTCCTAATGACCCCAGTTTTCCTCTTCGGATTGGCTTACCTTCCCGTGGTGGCAGTGCCTATTAGCCCCACTTACTACGCCTTCAGGAGCGATGTCTCGCTCCTCATAGTGATGGCCCTCACCACATTAGCCCCCATATTCACCGTCCTCATGGGATGGTCGAGCAACAATAAGTTCTCACTCATAGGGGGAGTCAGGGAAGGTTACCTGGTCATCTCCTACGAGATACCTATGTTCCTGTCAGCGATATCCATGGCGATCCTCTATAAATCGCTGGATCTTGTTGAGATAGCTGAGGCACAGAAGGGCCTATGGGGAGTTATACTCAATCCCTTGGCGGCAATAAACATGCTCCTGCTGATGTACATGTCCACCTCGAAGTTCCCGTTTGAGATACCTGAGGCTGAGAGTGAGATAGTCGCGGGGCCTTACACCGAGTACAGCGGGATAATATATGGGCTGGTGATGGGAGCCTCCTACGTAAAGCTCTACGTCCTCAGCTTGGTGTACTCCATACTCTTCCTGGGTGGGTGGAACCCCCTCCCCATAAACGATCCCATGGTAGCTGGGGCTATGCTCTTCGTGAAGGCCTTCCTGCTCGTAGCCTTGGGGGCCTTCCTGAGAGCTGTTTACCCGAGGTTCAGGATAGATCAAGCCATCAGCATAGGGTGGAAGATAGCCTTCCCCCTCTCCCTGATCTCAGTTGTGATTTCCCTCTTGCTGATTATGGGAGGTGTGAGTCTTGTCGTTAAGTAGGACTGTGAGGCATGCGAAGGCCATACTCACAGGATTCAAGTACCTTTTTGCGGGCCCTAGGCTCACCCTGATGTACCCGGATGATATCCAAGAGCTGCCTGAAGGTTACAGGGGGATGATAGAGTACGATTGGGACTCCTGCATAAAGTGCTCCCTCTGCGCCATGGTCTGCCCTGCTGACGCGATGAAGATGTACGTGTCTAAGGAGGAGTCGGAGAGGGAGGGGAAGGTGGTCAAGAGACCCGGGATAAACTACACTAGATGCATTTTCTGCGGCTTCTGCGTCGACATCTGCCCCACTGATTCGCTTAGGTTCACAAAAGTTCATGATGTCGCTTACTACACCTACGAGGAGCAGATATATCCACCAGCTGAGTTCAGCAAGGGGGTCCCCAGGCCCCTCTACTTGAGGGAGCCGAGGAAGGTACGGGCCGTCCTGGATGAGAGGAGGGGGATAAGGTATGAGCCTGCCAGATCCTGACGTCCTGATCTTCCTAGCCTCAGCTGTACTCGCGCTGGTGTCATCGGCGCTAGTGATCCTACATAGGTCCATAGTGTACTCCGCCTTCTTCCTCTCGATAGTGGGCATAGCTAATGCTATCCTCTTCTCCCTGCTGGGTTTTCCGATAATAGCTCTCTTCCACCTGATCGTTTACGTAGGTGCCGCAGTAACGTTCATACTCTTCTCCCTGGTCATGATGAGGGAGGTTCCCACGGTGGAACCCGGGTTGAAGGTAGTCACTTTCTCGGCATTCATACTGACGGTGCTAGTTCTCTCGAGGATATTCCTATCCGTCGGGGCTCAGCCCTCATTTTATCTGGAGTACAAGGGTCTGACCTCGATCCTAATTGAGAAGTACTGGTTCGCCCTGATAGTGGCAAGTCTCGCCCTGGCCACGACCCTGATAGAGGCGATAACCCTCGCCAGGAGGGAGGTCTGAATATGGAGGTCTATTACTACCTGATCCTTTCAGCGGTGCTCCTCTCCATAGGGATTTACGGGATAGTCTCCAAGAGGAATGTTATAAGGATGCTCCTATCAGCTGAGGTTATTTTTAATGCTGCACTACTCTCCCTTCTCTCCCTGGCCTCTCTCGACTCGGGTTACGGACCTGTCGGGGGGGCCCTGGCTGTGATAGCGATCTCGCTATCGGCAGCCGAGGTCGGTGTCATCGTGTCCCTGGCGATACTGATGTTCCGCATGAGGGGGACTCTCGATACCTACGAGCTCAGGAGGTTCCGGGGGTAGGAATATGAAACTGGAAGTCCCGATAATGTTCCTTTCAGTCGTTTTACCAATTCTTATATCCCTGTTCTTCCCCATGATTAAGAGTAAGAGGCTACTGATGGTTCTCTCAACGCTGCTGCTTCTAATCCCATTAGCAGTGGTGAGCTGGCTATCATTCATCACTGGCCTGAGAGGACCGGCTCTCGATCCGGTTGTGCTCAGCAACCCGACCTTGGGGAACTTCTCGATGCTTCTAGATGCGGTATCAGCTCCCGTGGCGATATCGATAGGTCTGGTGACATCGATGATATCCATCTACTCCCTGAGGTACATGGAGCACAGGTTCGAGGAGATGGAGCGGGAGGGGCATAGGCCGGCGAGCTGGGGAGTCTACTTCATGCTCTACGTCATGTTCTCAGCAGCTATGATGGGAACTGTCCTATCAACCAACTTGGTAGAGTTCTACCTCTTCTTGGAGGTCTCACTACTGCCCAGCTTCCTCCTCATAGCCTTCTACGGCTATGGGAGGAGGGAGAGGATAGCCCTGCTCTACCTGATATGGACTCATGTTGGAGCCCTGGCATTCTTAGTCGGGGTGCTTCTCCTGGGACTGAACGCGGGCACATTCGACTTCTACAACCCCATCAGGGAGGCAGCGAACCTAGGGTTAGGGGAGTTACTTCCCGAGGCCATGAGGCTCCCCATCTTCCTGGCCATCCTGATAGGGCTCTTCGTCAAGATGGCAGTATTTGGGGTGCACATATGGCTTCCTTATGCGCACGCTGAGGCCCCCACACCCGTTTCAGCCCTCCTTTCCCCGAATCTGATAGGGATAGCGGGCTATGCCCTCATAAGGATAGCTTACGTACTCTTCCCATCGGAGTTCGAGGTAGCTGCGTCCTACTTGCTCGGCCTAGCCCTACTCACGATAATATACGGGGGTCTGATGGCCCTAGCTCAGGATGACTTCAAGAGGTTTCTGGCTTACTCCAGCGTCTCCCAGATGGGTTATCTGCTGATGGGCATAGCTAGCATAACCTCTCTAGGCATGGCTGGGGCTCTCCTGCATTACGCAGCTCATGCAGTGGGGAAGGCCCTTCTGTTCGCTACGGCAGGCGTTCTCATAACGCAGCTACATGGTTTGAGGAGCATAGGTAGGATGGGAGGCCTGGCATCGAGGATGCCCCTGACGGCAGCTTTAGCGCTGATAGGCTTCATGCACATAACCGGGGTTCCTCCTTCCCTCGGCCTTTGGAGCGAGATACTGATAATAGCTGGAGTGGCCGACTTCTCGATGAGGATAGGCCAATTCCTGACCGTGATAGCCCTGCTTCTGGTAGGCATAGGGCTCTCGACGGCCTACTCATTCGTCACGATGAGGAGGATATTCTTCGGTAAGGAATCGGAAGCTGCAGAGCATGCTAGTGAGGCTGGCTACGACCTGCTCGGTCCAATGATCTTGATAGCGGCAATGGGTCTCCTACTCTTCCTGCTGCCTCAGCTCCTCATAGACCCAATGGTTAGCTCCTTGAGGATGCTGCTAGGGTGAAGCTCATGTATGCCATGCTCACCTGGTCCGTTCCCTTCGTGGGAGCGGTGCTCTCACTGGTCCTGAACAGAGCGGGGAAAGTGAGGGACGTAGTGGCTGTGCTGGCAATACTGGCTTCAGCTCTGTTCTCAACGCTGACCCTAATGGAGTTCCTATCATCAGGCAAGCCCATTCACGTATCCTACGAGTGGGTGAGCAGCCTGGGGATCTCATTAGGTGTTTACGTGGACTCCCTTAGCGCCTACATGTCCCTCATAGTGGCCTGGCTGAGCTTCCTGATAGCGGCTTACAGCTTGAAGTACATGGAGGGGGACCCCGGTCTAACGAGGTACTGGTTCTTCTTCGACTTCTTCGTAGGTAGCATGCTCCTACTCGTGCTCGCCGATAACATGATAGCCATGTTCCTGGGATGGGAGGGGACGGGGCTGGCTTCCTACGCCCTCATAGGCCATTGGTACAGGGACGAGGAGGAGAGGTGCGTCGGTGACATAGGCAGGAAGGCCTTAGGAGTTCCCATGTGGTTCACACCCAGCCAGAGCGGGCTGAGGGCGATAGTCTTCACTAGACTCGGGGATGTGGGATTCATAGCTGGGATAGGAGTGCTCTACTACCTGTCCCACACGTTCTCCCTTCCTGCCATATCCGAGAGGGTGGCCGAGTGGTCTGGACCTCTGGCTGAGAGAGGCCTACTCTTCCCTTTCCTCCTGATATTCTCACTTGGCGCCTTCGCGAAGTCAGCCCAGTTCCCTTTTCATGAGTGGCTCGTCACAGCCATGACAGGTCCCACCTCGGTCAGCGCCTTGATACACGCTGCGACGATGGTGAAAGCTGGGGTCTACTTCCTGCTCAGGTTCTCGCCCATATTCGTCCTCGCGGCCCAAGAGGTGCCTGCGGCTGAGCAGCAGGTGAGGACATTCTTCACGGCAGTATCCCTAATAGGGGCCTTCACGGCCTTCATGATGGCCTCCCAAGCGCTTGTATCTAGGGAACTGAAACTGATACTCGCCTTCTCAACAGCCTCTCAGCTCGGTTACATGTTCCTAGCCATAGGATCAGCAGGCCTCATAGCCGAGTTCCCATCCGGGTTCATAGCTGGCTTCTCCCACCTGATGAGTCACGCGATATTCAAGGCCTCCCTCTTCCTGGTGGCTGGAGCTGTGATACATGCAGTGCACTCCAGGTTCATAGACGAGATGGGAGGCCTCTGGAACTACATGAGGTGGTCCTTCCTGGCCATGAGTCTGGCTGCCCTCAGCCTGATGGGAGTACCTCCATTCATGGGGTTCTGGACTAAGGATTCCGTGCTGGAGGTGGCTAAGGAGTCAGGAGTGCTAATCCCCTTCTCCTTAGCTGTGGTAACAGCTGGCCTTACCGCGTTTTACTCGACCAGGATGGTGCTGAGGACATTCGTGATAAAGCGGGAGCACCATCATGAGCACCATGAGGCCCATCCCCTAATGCTACTTCCTTACCTCGCCCTTGCTTTGATCTCGCTAGCTTTAGGCGCCGCCTGGCCCCTCTATGGACCGGAGCTGATGAGCGGAATGAGCCTGAGCGTGCTTGGGATGCACGAACACTTCCATCCCGAGGTGCACCTGGACCTGGAGCTCCTCGCGCTCTCACTGACCGTGGTGTTCGCTGGCATCCTGGTAGCTGGCCTCCTCTACCTAACTGAGCGCGGGAGGGCAACCGATCTAAGAGGTCCTCTAAGTGCGATACACTCTTTCCTCTACGACAGGTGGTTCATAAACGCTGTCTACTATAGGACAATAGTAGCTGGGTTCTCCTGGCTATCCAGGGGCGTCTTTAAGTACTTCGACTCGGCTGTGATAGATAGCCTCTACCACCGCCTCATACCCTGGCTGATAAGTGCTTTAAGCACGCTGGGCTTCAAGTACTTCGAGACCGAGGTCGTCGATGAGACCTATCATGAGAGGGTCGTCAGGGGCTTCACCTCGATCGGTTCCTTCGTGAGGAGGATTCAGACAGGCTTGATCAACCAGTATCTGGCCATCTTCATCCTGGGGCTAATGTTAGTGCTTCTGATAGCTCTTTGGGTGGGATGAGAAATGGAAGAAGTCATATTAGCTTTAATATTCGTTTTAGGGACTCCTGGACTCCTGCTACCGCTGATAGATTACCTGAGGGGAACCAGGATAAGCCCCTACGTCACGCTCCTAGCTACTGCCCTAGCCTTAGCCCTCTTAACGACCCTAATAGGGAGAGAAGCTACTATCTTCAGCGGAGCCCTCAGATTAGATCCCCTATCTACCTATCTCTCGCTGATAGCTACTCTGGGATCCTTCTTGGTGGTCCTAGCCTCGCTCCCTCAGGCCAAGGATTGGAGCACCTCGCCCAGCCTGTACTCGCTCATCCTCCTCTCCCTGCTAGGGGTCTACTTCCTGCTTTACGTGAACGATGCCTCGGTGCTGATAGCGGCTTGGGCCTTGGTGGCGGTGGCCTCCTACGTCATAGTAGGCATTAGGAAGGATGAGGACTCACTGGAGGCTTCCGTTAAATACGCTCTGATGGGCGTTTTATCCTCCTCCCTCCTGGTCTTTGGCGTGGCCCTGATGTTCGGTGTGACGAAGGGGAGCTCCCTCTCGTCCTTGGAGCACGTTCCGCCCAACATGAGGATGGTCCTGTTTCTTGGGGCCTTACTCCTGATAGCAGCCCTCGGGTTCAAGATGGGCGTCGTCCCCTTCCACGCCTGGCTGCCGGATGTATATGGGGGTGCTCACCCCCTGCTCGTCTCCTTCGTCTCAGGTGTCATAAAGCTGATAAGCATAGGAGCTTTCCTGAGGGTTCTTCTACCAATAATCCAGCCTATAGGTGACTATTGGGTCATTACAGTAGCTCTATTATCGACTTTAACGATGTTCTATGGGAATCTGGCTGCCCTAGTTCAGAGGAATGTCCAGAGGATGATGGCCTACTCCAGCATAGCTCAAGCGGGCTATTTCCTGGTAGCATTCACAGCACTCTACTCCTTAACATCCAGGGAACTGGCTCTTCAGGCGATAGGGCTTCAAGTCACCACTTACGTGCTCGCCAAAGTTGGTATATTCATCGGCCTGAGTTACTTGGCGAGGATGGGGTTCGATCTCACTTTGGAAGGTCTGAAAGGGGTGGGAAGGACCATGAAGGTATCCGGCTCTATGCTAGCCATCCTGATGTTCAGCTTAATGGGCATGCCCCCCCTAATCGGTTTCTGGAGCAAGTTCATGTACGTCTTCCTCTCTGTGATGGATTTAGCGCCCTGGCTAGCTCTCATAGGTGTAGTTAACAGCGGTATCTCAGTGGGTTACTACGCTCTGGTTGTGAGGTACATGTACTTCGCTAATCCCCCCAACGGGGCGAGGGAATCCCTCAGGGATCCGGAGTTTTACGTGCTCCTGATAACGGGTCTACTCACTACTGTACTCGGTTTGGGGTTAGTGGATCAACTAGTTAAGATCCTCTCCTAATTTTCCATCACTTTTTCATCGGTTTACAAATTTTCACCATGAGTTGAATATTTTAAAAAGATTCACCGATCTCTCCCAGAGGTTGAGAACGGGCTGGCTCTCGGAGAAGCCCCGATGATCGCGAAATAGCTTTCCCACGCTGCTCCCCTCAAATCCTGAAGAGTTTCAAATAAGTCATGGGACTCAGCTCAATCACCCTCCCCTCATCGACAGAGGTTATCAGTATTCCATCCAACTTAGCCCTCCTCAGAAGTTCCAGCGATATCGGGGGACTCGTGTAATAAACATCGAGAAGCGTTTTCCACCTGATCAGTTCGGATCCCCTTTCCTCAGGTGGAAGCAGCACGAAGGTTGGGATCTCCATCAGATAAGTGGGAGGGGCAGCTAAGTAGAACTCGTCCGAGTGAACGCTGTACCTAGCTATCTTGCTAGCTATCCTCGCCCTGCAGAAGTTGTCGGGATCTAGAGCATGCTCCGGGGGGACGTAGCCCGTCTCCACCTCCACTATAACCTTGGATCCCTTTACGCAAAGGAGGTCGCACTTGAGATCATCTATGGGGACCTCTAAATCGACCTCGTACCCTTTGGATATGAAATGTGCGGCGACCACTATCTCCATAGCTGAGTGGTTTATCTTGACTAGCCCCCTCTTATGAAGCTCCGTGAGCTTATCTATGAGAGGATCGAGATCTTCCCTCGCTACGATCCCCCTCTCATCAAGCCTATCGGCTAATTTCCTGAGATCCGACCTGAAGAACCTCTCGTTTGGCACCTAGGGGAATCGACGTAATAACTTTTAGGCTTTACTGAGCGCTGATTCCCCTAAGCGCTGAGGGGAGTCTGCCGATACTATATAGCAACGATCTTATGCCGTGGGCACTGAAACTATGGGGTGACTCATGCAAAGAACGAGGATAGTGAGCACAATAGGACCTTCATCCTCGCATATAGACGTCCTTAAAGGCATGATAGTCGAGGGGATGAACGTAGCTAGGCTGAACTTCTCTCATGGAACTTTGGGTGAGAAATCCGAGCAGATAGATCTAGTGAGAGCCGCTTCGAAGGAGCTCGGGGTGAGGATAGGCATAATGTCCGATCTCCAGGGACCCGAGGTCAGGACGCACATGGGCAAGAAGGAGCTGAGGGTTGGGGAGGGGGACTTAGTGACTGTGAGCGGGAAGGAGGGGTTTGGAGAGGTGAAGGTGAAGCCCTCAAGCGTTCTTAGGTCCCTTGAGTCGGGGGACGAGCTCCTCATAGATGGGGGAAGGATAAGGCTGGTGGTGAGGGAGGTCAGGGATGACCTCCTGAAGTGCGAGGTACTCCAGGGAGGGGTCGTTAGGGATAAGAGATCTGTCCATGCATCTAAACCCTTCGATATAAGAGGCCTCACTGAAGAGGATAGGGAAGCGATAAAGCTGTCCTTGAACAAGGGCGTTGATTTCATAGCACTATCCTTCGTTAAATCGGCTGATGATGTGTTGGAAGCTAAGGAGTTCATTAACTCCCTCACCGACGATCCTCCGGCGATAATATCCAAGATAGAAACTAAGGAAGCTGTTGAGAGAATAAAAGAGATCTTGGAAGAGTCCTACGGGATAATGGTAGCAAGAGGAGATCTGGGAGTGGGCATGTCCCTCCAAGAAGTTCCCAGGGTTCAGAAGATGTTGATAAGGCTCGCTAACTTGCACGCAAAACCAGTCATAACAGCTACAGAGATGCTTGAGTCGATGGTATCGAGTCCGGTTCCGACAAGGGCTGAAGTTACCGATGTCTACAACGCCATCTTAGACGGAAGCGATGCCCTGATGCTCTCAGCTGAGACAGCCATAGGGAACTACCCCGTGCTCAGCGTGAGGTGGATGAGGATGATATGTGAGGCTGCTGAGAGCTCCTTAGACATAAGACTGGATTTCCCAGTTGATAAAATACCTTCCTTCATTGGAAGAGCTGCTGTTGAGGCCTCTGAAATGCTTAGGTGTCCCGTGATCCTCTGCTTCACCTACTCTGGCTACACAGCGAGGCATGTAGCTAGGCACAGGCCTAAAGCCAAGATCATAGCTTTGAGCAGCAATCCGAGGACAAGCATGCTCCTGACCCTCACTTGGGGGATCGAGGTCTTGGATGTGGGATCGAACACAGAGGAAGCAATAGAGGGAGCGTTAGAGTATTGCTTGGACAAAAAGCTGATATCTGGAGACGATGAAATCGTCATAACGTATGGTCACCCGCACGGTAAGGCCAGGACCAACACGCTGAGGATACATAAAGCAAGCGAGTTGCTCAGCAGCAAGCCCTCCGAAGAGTAGTCTCAAGGTGAGCGGTATTACCGAGCGATCAGCCGATCTCTTGAAAAGAATCTATTGATGCACCTCGCTGAGCTTCGCCGGTTTACCGAACCCAGCTGAGACGATGGGATGCTCCTGGAAGGCCATCTCACCCCTCAGGAAGACCCTGTCCACCTTCCACCTCAGCTCCCTTCCCAGGATGGGGCTCGCCTTAGCCCTCGTGCTGAGATGCTCAGGCCTGGGGACCCAAATCTCCCTCCTGAGGATCACGAGGTCGGCTAGGTTTCCTGGGATGAGGGAGCCCCTCCTCAAGCCGAGGTGAGAGGCCGGCTCCAGGCTGTACATCAGCAGGACCCTGTAGGGAAGCGACCCCTCCTCAATGCACTGAACTAGAAAGGGTGTGAGGGCATCCAGCCAGGGGATACCGGGGGGCATCTCCGCATAACTCTTCGATTTCTCCTCCGGACTGTGGGGGGCATGATCAGTCACTAGGAAATCAGCGTAACCGAACTCGACCATCTTGAGCAGTTCCCTTCTGATATTAGGTCCTCTAATGGGTGGGTTAACCTTGAAGAGGCTCCCCAGCCTATCAGCATCTTCGGAGCTGAAGAGGAGGTGATGCAGAGCTACCTCAGCTCTCACATGAAGCCCCTTGGCTCTAGCCTCTCTCACAGCAGCAAGCGTCGATGGTAGAGTTGCATGGGCTATCCTGAGCTTACTACCGTACCTCATAGCCAGAGAAATCGCTCTGGCCACCGCCAATTCCTCAGCCAGCTCGGGCCTGGCCAGCGGATGATCCCTCAAATCATCAACGCTCTCAGCCTCCATGAGGACGATCGGGTCCTCTGCGTGTACCACCACCTCCTTCCCGAGCTGAGATGCCTTCCTGAGGACATCCCTCAGATCGTTCCTCATGTCCTCAGGATACACCTTCACCCCTATGGCCCAGCTCATCTCAGACACGTAGGGGTAAGCTGTGTAGAGCAGGAAGTCGACGAAACTCTCCCTACTCGCTTCCTCCAACTTCATCCTCAGGGCCTCAGGATTATCTATCCTGGGTACATTGTTGGGCATGTCAGCGACCACAGTAACCCCTCCGCTGAGGGCCGCAAGGGACTCCGAACTCCAGTCCCCCTTGTGCCTCTGTCCCATCCCCCTCATGTGAACGTGCAGGTCCACCATACCGGGCAGTATGAGATCAACCTCCTCACAGCCCTCCATCCTCTTCGCGATGCTCCGTATCTCGTTACCCTCCACCTCCACACATGATTCCAGGAATCCTGTGGGGAGCATCAGCTTTCCGCAGAAACAGACCACCTCATCACCTCATCCATCAAGCTTACCTTCCTCCCATCGAATCCTCTCCAGTAATTCCCGAAGTCTTTAACGGCAGTTAAGGTGTTTCCGTCGAAGACAGGGCCATCTCTACAGACCAAGAGCCCCAAGGGATCAAGGGAGCAGGATCCACACACGCCTAGGGAACACCTCACCAGCCTCTCCAGGGAGACCTCGACGCTTTTACCCCTCCCCAAGCATCTACTGACCACCTCGACGAGCATGGCCTCCGGACCTGCCGCGTACACCCTATCAGGCCAATCGAAGTCGATGTGCTCAACTACCTTCCCCCTCAACCCTCTGGAACCATCCTCAGTAGTGACTATCAGCTCATCGCTGATCGATCTCAGCAGCTCCTCTAGTAGGACATCCTCACTGCCTCTGAAACCTGCGTAAAACCTCAATTCGACTCTTCCCAGGGACCTCAGCCTCTCAGCCAAAAAGATCAGTGGAGAGATGCCGTAGCCCCCACCTATGAGGGAGACCTTACCCTCAGCTAGCGAGAATCCCCTCCCGTAAGGCCCTCTGACCCAGAGAGGATCTCGCACCTTTAGTGAGTGTAGAGCGGAACTAACCTTACCTACTCTAGCTACTAGAAGCCATATCTCCCCTTCGAGCTCTCTAGCGATGCTTATAGGTATTTCGCCCACTCCCGGAACCCAAAGCATGACGTACTGTCCTGGAGAAGAGCCAAGGTTTCCTCTCAGAACTATCTTCCTGACCTTTTTACTCAGGTCCTCAGCTTCAATGATCTCCATCACTTCATACGCCTGATAACTGCTCAATTATCTCCTCCTCCGTCAGGTACTCACCGCAGTACTCACAGACCATCCTCAACGGGTCGCGTGATAGCAGCGCGAATTTGGGCTTAACGGACTCCCTGGGCACATTCGTCACACAGTTAGGGTTCATGCACCTCAGTATCCCGATCACCCTGCTCGGGAGCTCGACTTTCCTCTTCTCAACGACCTCATAGTTCCTGATAATGTTTATCGTAGCCGTAGGAGCTATGAGGGATATCTTATCAACCTCCTCCTTGCTCAGTTCCCTTCCCTCAACTTTAACGATGTCCTTCCTGCCTAACTTACTGCTTGGGACGTTCATAACAAGGGCCACGATGCCGTCCCTCTCCCCGGTTATGCCCAGCAGCCTCAGCACCCTCAGGGCCCTTCCCGCGGGTATGTGGTCTATCACCGTACCATCGGCTATCCTCCTAACCACGAGCTCCTCCTTCAAGGTATCACCTCCGATAGTAGTGCCATCCTCAGGGGGACGCCGTTAGCTGCCTGCTTGAAGTAGTAGGCGTGGGGCGTGGGGTCAACGTCTAGGGAGATCTCATCAACCCTAG
>CALJEO010000090.1 GCA_938073845.1 uncultured archaeon | reverse complement strand
GGAGAAGGTAAGACCTTACGTAGTAGCAGCTCTCGTCAGAAACGTTGATCTTAGGACTGAGGAATCGTTAATAGCTCTCATAGAGGCTCAAGAGAAGATCCACGATACGCTCGGGAGGAAGAGGAAAAGGGTGGCGATCGGGCTCCACGATCTCTCCAAGGTCAAGCCACCGATAATCTACGACGTCAGGAAGGCTGGGGAGGTCTACTTCGTTCCCTTGGGGGAGCATGAGGAGATGAGTGCTAAGGAGGTGCTGGAGCAAACAGAGAAGGGAAAGGCATATTCTCACCTGATTGAGAACCCGGAGGGTTTAGTTCCTCTGATAATGGACTCCAGGGAGGAGGTCCTCAGCATGCCCCCGATAATAAACTCGGAACTGACGAGGTTGACCCCAGGAGTAAGGGATGTGTTCATAGATGTCACGGGAACCGATCTAAGGGCCATATGGTACGCTCTCGAGGTCATGGCCTCAGCATTAGCTGAGAGGGGAGGGGAGATAGGCACGCTGGAGATCTCCTATCCCGATGGCACTAAGTTAGAGACACCTAAGTATGGCTTCGATGAGATGGAGGTTGGGACAGGCTTCATAAGGGATATGGTGGGCTTGAACCTCTCAAACGAGGAGATAGTGCTGCAGCTGAGGAGGGCTAGGCTAGATTCGGAGGACCTTGGGGATAGATTGAGGGTCCTGATCCCCGGTTACAGAGCGGACTTCCTACACCCCGTTGACGTTGTCGAGGAGGTCTCGATGAGCTTGGGGCTCAACAGGATGGGGTATGAACTACCTAGGAACGTGATGACCGTGGGCAAGATACACCAGGTGGAGTACATCTCAAGGAAGGTTCGGACCGTCATGGTGGGGCTTGGCTATCAGGAGGTACTGAACTACGTTATGACTGGCAAGAGCTCGCTGTTTCACCTGGTTGGAAGGGATGAGAGGCCCGTCGTTGAGGTGGAGAACCCGGTCTCAGAGAACTACAGCGTCCTCAGGGATGCCCTCTTCCCGGGCTTGCTGATTTTCCTCGCGAGCAATACCCATGTGAGGTACCCGCAGAAGGTCTTCGAGATAGGGGAAGTGGTACTCATAAGTGAGGGGAGGGAGAACAGGACGAGGGAGGAGAGGAGGGTGGCTGCAGCATACGCTGACGACTCCGTCGGATTCGAGGACATATACTCTCATCTGAAAGCGTTATCTGACAGCTTATCCCTTGGGATAGAGCTGGAGCCTAGGAGCGAAAGGCCCTTCATAGATGGGCGATGCGCTAGCATCGTGAGAGGAGATGAGGTTATAGGTGTGATAGGTGAGTTACATCCAGAAGTGCTCCTCAGACTTGGCCTGACGGTCCCCGTCGCCCTATTTGAGATGAGGATCTAGAGGAGCTCCAGGGTCTTCTGCAGGAGGAGGCCCGTGTTGACCACGTCCCTCAAGCTGACCAACTCGCATGGGCTGTGCATGTACCTGAGGGGAACCGAGATGAGGGCCGTCTTCACACCCCCTCTAGCTATCTGAATGACCCAGGTATCCGTTCCCTCTCCCCTGAAATCGGCCTCATACTGATGGGGTATCCTGTTCTCCTCGGCGGCCCTCTCGATAAGCTCGACCACCTCGGGATGGTATATAGGACCTCTCGATATCACTGGACCCTTACCTAGGCTTAATTTAAACTCCTCGGGTAGCAAGGGCTGTTTAGCGAGCGTAACGTCTACAGCTATAGCCACTTCGGGCTTCAACTTATAGGACATCATCTCCGCTCCTCTAAGACCTATCTCCTCCTGCACGGTAGCGGTGAAGTGTATTTCGGCGTTCAAGCTATCTCTGTTCTCCCAGCATAGTCTCATGGAGTGCACCATGGACGCGAGCCCAGCGGCGTTATCTAGTCCCGGAGAGGAAAGTAGTTCGCTTCCCAGCTGAATTGGTTCATAGTCAACCACACCATAGGTACCGGGCTTTATTCCCATTCCCTCAGCTTCCTCCCTACTGCTGGCCCCCACGTCTATCGCCAGGTCCTTGGTCTCTATCCTCTTCTCCTCCAACTCCTTACGGGTCCTGAGTACATGCGTGGGTATGGGACCTATCACGCCCCTAACGAGCCTCCCCTCTGCTAGGAGCTTCACCCGCGAACCGTAGAGCACTCTGGGATCCCAACCAACTCCTTCGAACTTCAGGTACCCTTCCTCAGTCACCTCCTTAACTATTATGCCTATTTGATCCATATGAGCAGCTACCATGACGCAGGGTCTCCCTCCGGGGTTCACTATACCCTCAACGTTTCCCCACGGGTCAACCCTGATCACATCGCAGTAGGGTTCAATAATCCCCGCTACCTCCGGAGCGAACGCCACCTCCCTGCCCGTGACCCTGGGTATCGAAACCAGTCTAATGAGGAGGTCTCGGACCTCAGCAAGCCCTTCGCTCAAAGACTCACCCATTGAATCGTCAAGCATAAATAATTAAGCTCAGATGGTCCGGAAGATGTCCTTCAGGATAGAGGATGTGAGGGCTAGGGAGGTACTCGACTCCAGGGGAAATCCCACAGTGGAGGTCACCGTGAGGCTGGAGGGTGGGGGAACAGGGGTGTTCTCATCGCCCTCAGGTGCCTCGAGGGGCAAGAGGGAGGCCCTGGAGCTGAGGGACGGGGGGAAGTGGCTCAAGGGCATGGGTGTGATGAAAGCCGTGAGGAACGTTAATGAGATAATAAGGCAGTCCCTAATAGGTGTGGATGCCTCCCTACAGATGCTTGTAGATGAGATACTGATTCGGCTGGATGGAACGCCTGATAAATCCAGACTGGGGGCTAACGCTATACTGGGTACCTCCATAGCCTCTGCGAAGGCATCGGCAAACCAGTTGAAGCTTCCTCTATACAGGTATCTGGGGGGCGCGTTCGCCAGAGTGCTTCCCGTACCCCTCATGAATGTGATAAACGGCGGGAAACATGCCGGTAATGAGCTAGCGATCCAGGAGTTCATGATCGTCCCGCTGAACTTCAAAACATTCAAGGAAGCCCTTTTTGCTGGAGTGAATGTGTACATGGAGCTCAGGGACTTCCTGAAGGAGAGGTACGGGAGACATTCCGTGAACCTGGGAGATGAGGGTGGTTTCGCACCTCCGATGAGGAAAACGGAGGAGGCCCTGGAAGCCTTAATGAGGGCGATAGAGAGGGCTGGGTACAGCGGGGACGTTAAGCTGGCTTTGGATTGTGCGGCTTCCAACCTCTACGTGAACGGTCGCTACGAGGTGGACGGGGTTTCCATGGATGAGGGGGACCTGATCTCGTTCTATGAGAGCATAATAGAGAGTTATCCCGTAGTCGGTCTAGAGGATCCCTTCCATGAGGATGATCTGAGCCCATTCTCTGAGATGACGAGGAAGTTCGGTGACAGGATCCTGCTGATCGGCGACGATATCTTCGTCTCAAATGAGAAGTACCTCAGCAGGGGGATCGAGGCCGGCGCGGGAAACGCTGTGATCCTCAAGGTGAATCAGGTGGGCACTCTCACGGAGGCGATGAGGACGGCAGGTTTAGCCCTTAAATCGGGATACAAGGTGATCGTCAGCCACAGATCCGGTGATACAATTGATACTTTCATCTCCGATCTTTCGGTTGCGCTAAACTGCGGTTACATAAAGTCGGGCGCTCCGGCCAGGGGTGAGAGAGTGGCTAAGTACAATAGGCTGCTTGAGATAGAGGAGGAGCTGGGCTCCGCAGCTAGGTTCCACCTTCCTTGAGCAGATGGGTTAGGAAGAACTCCTCCTTCTTCATCTCCCTGTATATCTCACTCAGAGCCCATCTATCCAGGAGGGGGAGCTCCCTGTCAGTTAGTATCTTAAACTTGGCTCTCCCCCTAAGCAAGGGTGGCATCTTACCGCTGCTGAGCACATTGTTAATTAAAAGGGTTACCTCGCTATATCTTCTCCTCCTGTAAACGTACCACCTTTCCCCCTCAATGAAAGGACCTCCGAAGCTCTCCTCCGAACCAACGTACGTCTTCAGGAAATTTATCTCCTCGCCGGATCCTACCGGAGGCCCTTGTCTCTTCTCAAGCGCCGGCAAGGTGAGGCTGAGGAGCTCAGCAGCAACCAATATGGAGGAGCGCTCATCGGTCCAGCCTGAAACCCAGATCGGGTCGAAACCACATCTCTCTAGCTCCTCTCTTAGGAGTCTCGCTAGTCTCTTAGCCTGTGACCACAGGAGCTCCCTGCTGAGGTCCTCTAAACCCTCCAACTCTATTATGATGAGCCTGGTCCTCCTATCGAAGAGCTCCCTCTCCAGCTGCTGGAAGGAGCACCTCTTAGGCTCCTTCAGTCCTCTCGAGAAGAAATCGAGATCAGGATCCTTCAGGAAGGATCTAGCAGCTACCTTGAATCTATTGAACTGAGTCTCCG
>CALJEO010000089.1 GCA_938073845.1 uncultured archaeon | reverse complement strand
AGGAAGTCGCTCGAGCATGCGAGGGTTGACGTTAGGGATGTTGATGAGGCAGCTAAGCTCCTCAGGGGAGCCGATGTCGTGGTCAACGGGGTGATCTACTATTACATACCTCAGGTGATGGAAGCCGCCCTTAAGGCTGGGGTCCACTACGTTGACCTCGGCTCCGAGGTGCCCATACTCAAGAGGCAGCTTGAGTTCGATAGGGCCTACAGGGATGCGGGCCTCCTAGCGATAGCAGGTATGGGTGGCTGCCCCGGCATGATAAACGTGGCAGCGAGATATGGGGTGGAGCAGTTCGATGAGGTCGAGAGAGTTCTTCTGAGGGAGGGCTGGGTCGACTTCAACGACTACGATTCACTGGGCATACCCCTTCCCGTGCCGTACTCGCTGGACTGCATACTCGATGAGTTCATGCACCCGGTTGAGGTATGGGAGGACGGTCAGATAAAACTGATAGAACCGGTGAGGCCTGAGGATAGGGAGGTGATGCACTTCCCACCTCCCGTTGGCGTGCAGGAGCTCTACTACATAGAGCACCCCGAGGTCTGGACGATAGGCGAGACCTTCAAGGGCAAGGGGCTGAGGTACGTGGATTACAAGATCTCCTACCCGAGGGAGCTCTACATGAAGTACAAGCTTCTAACTGACCTAGGGCTCACTACCAATAAGTCCCTCAAGATAGGGAACGTTGAGATAGTGCCCAGGGACCTCCTGAGGAGGTTGGTAAATGCGACTTTCGAGGGGAAGGAGATACCACCGAACGATTACGACATAATGAGGGTGATGGTCGAGGGGGTTAAGGATGGGAGGAGGGAAAGGCTTACCATAGACATCCACACGGAGTGGCACAGGAAGTGGAATCTCACAGCTCAAGCGGTCACAGTTGGAAGCCCTACATCGGTCACAGCGCAGTGGATGGCTAAGGGGTTGATAAAGGCTACTGGTGTTAGGAACCCTGAGGAGGTTATAGAGCCGATCCCGTTCTTCGAGGAGTTGAGGAAGAGGGGAATAAGGTTGAATGTTCAGAGGGAGTACTCCCTCTAATAACTTATTGAGAACTCGCAGTGATCGTCGCCTGCTGCTCTACACATCACCTCATCCACCTCAACTGGTGTTCTGAGGA
Organism: uncultured archaeon; assembly: GCA_938073845.1. GTDB lineage: Archaea > Korarchaeota > Korarchaeia > Korarchaeales > Korarchaeaceae > Korarchaeum. The sequence goes on along the minus strand of CALJEO010000089.1, from coordinate 1,765 downwards.
TCCTGCCGATGGCCCCAGTCAGTACTCCCTTCGTGAAGTAGCAGGAGGGCCCCTCTGTTCTACCGCTAGCTGAGGCCTCCAGGCTGTCCTCAAGCGCCATCCTCAACTTCCCCTCTCCTATTTCTACCTGAGCCTTGGCCCAGCCTGCTGCCGCGAGCATCTTAGTCACCAAGTACCTGATCACATCAATGGGATCCTCCAAGCCGACCGCCCCAGCGATCTCCGAGTAGGTCTCGGCGAGGCCCTTGCCCATCTCGTACCCTATCCTGAAGATCAGGGCGTAATAAGCCTCTTGACCGATCATCCTGACCAGGTTGAACCTAAGGGAGGCCCAGGCCTTATCAGTTAGGGTAAATAACCTATCACCGTACCTCGACAATGGGAAGTTCAGATCGTCTATCAGGAGCCCTCTAACATCGCACTCTTGGTGCAAAACCCTACCTATGCCTCTGATGGAGGAGAGCTTCCCCTCGAGCTCCTCCATGGGGAAACCATCGGGCAGGCTGATCACCAGGTATATCCCTCCTCTCCCTCCCTCAGCGTAAGCCGAGATGATGTGAATGTTCAGCTTCAGGTCGCTTAGAAGATCGGAGATATCCCTTATTATCCCGATCCTGTCCTCCGTTACCTCCAGCAGGAATGCCATTAGCCTCCTCCCGGGTGCTATCGTGATCCTAGTTATGGGGACACGGGAATTCCCGATATTCGCCCATGGAATCCCCTTATCTATGCGATCTTTAAACTTATAAAACTTCTCCCGAGATTCGATGCCGGAATGCTAAAGTTTAACTTCGAACTCGCAGTGATCGTCGCCTGCTGCTCGGCACCTCACCTCATCCACTGAAACGGCCCTATTCAGGATCCGCTCCAGCACACCCTTGAAAATCCCCTTAGTGAGGAAGCAGGAAGGCTCCCTCGACCCCAACCTCTGGAGTGCTTCCAGATTATCCTCCACCCTCGCTATGATCTTCCCCTCGAGCTCCTCCATGGAGAGCAGACCGTAGCCCGATGCCGCATATAGGGGGACCGATACATGACGGATGACCTCAAGCGGTTCCTCTATTCCAACGCTCCTCGCGATCCTCAAGTGTCCCTCGGCGAAGCCCTTGCCCATCTCGTACCCTATCCTGAAGAGGACCGCGTTGCAGGCATCCTTCCCCACCATACTCGACAGGTTATCATACAAAGCCTTGAGTCCGGCCTCGCTCAAAGCTATGATCCTCACCCAATCCCTCGTCAATGGGAAGAGCTGCGTCAATATGGCCAATCCCGGGACAGGTGACTTCTCGTAGGTCACCTTACCAACGCCCCTTATCTGAGATAGGTCTTCCATAAGATCTTCCAGCCGCTCATCCCCTACCCTCTCGACGACAAACAGTACGATGCCCATCCCCAGCTCGGTGCGCGTGACCACGTTCACTATGTTGAACCCCCTCTCAGCCAGTTCCTTAGAGAGGTCAGCTAGCAACCCAATCCTATCCTCCCTCACCTCTACTAGAAGGGTTATCAGCTCCTTCCCAGGCGCCAACGTGAGTGCAGGTAGTTTGAAACCCCTCATCATGGAAGGATCTCGTGACATCATCCCCTGCTTCTTCCACTCGCAGTCAGTCTTAAACATTTGCCCGAGTTCAGCGGACGTACTCTATCACGACGGGTCCCGGGAACAGACCCCTCGACCAGAGCCTCCTGATGAGTGAGTACCTATCCTCATCGCTATCCAGCACCCTATCCCTCAGGACGGCAACGTACATACCTCTGAAAGATC
>CALJEO010000088.1 GCA_938073845.1 uncultured archaeon | reverse complement strand
AAGATCTTAATTGGTTCTCTAACCTATTTTCATCCGTGAACTTCGTCAAGGGGAAGACCTCCCCGAACATCTCCCAAGTCGTGTCACCCGTCCTCTCAACTCTCGGTAGTTCTCCGGTATCGAGCAGGACGAACCCCTCGTCATGCTCTATGACCGCACCGGAGATCGGCACTTCCACCCACCTCGTCAGCTTGGGCCTGTTCCTCTCACCCCATACATCGGGGTCGGGAATGAACCATCCTACCTCACCCGCAACCCAACCGAAATCGAGGAGGAATACTCTCCTGACCCCCGTCTCCATGATACCCACAGACCCCCCAAACGGATATTTTTTAATCTTTCGCTTCAAGATCCTTAGCTAACATCTCCAAGAGGTTTCCCAGCCCCTTGAAATCTCTCTGAGACAATTCCTCGAGTGAGATCCAGGCACAGACCAGACCCCATTGGTTCGGGAGAGAGCTCCAGGGAGAGAGGGTCCTTGAGGAGCGGCTTAGCTGAAGGATCAGGCAGCACGCACCCATGTTCGGGAAAGTTTATCCCCTGTAAGGTCCTATTAGGGGCATGCTCTTCGGCATACCTGAGTCCGATGAAGCCGGGCTATCCGTCTTGGGGATCCGGTGGGACGGGTCCTCTTCCTACCGTAGAGGGGCATCTAGAGCTCCTGGCTGCGTGAGGGAGGCCACGTCCGAGGAAATATATAACAGCTTCAGCGAGGACCTGGTGAACCTAGCTGAGGAGTGGAGTTACTCCGATCTAGGGGATTTGGAGGAGGGAAACTTCGGAGAGGTGGTGAGGAGCGTCAGGGAGAGGATATTGGCTTCCTACAGAGGGCAGAAGTTCCTCTTCCTCGGAGGGGATCACTCAATCACTTACGCCACATTCAGGGGGCTTAGGGAGGTATCGGGGGAGCACTTCGGCTTGGTCTACTTCGATGCCCACCCTGACTGCTACGCCGAGTATGGGGGAGACCCCTACTCTCATGCATGTACGGTGAGGAGGCTCGTTGAGGAGGGCTGGGTGAGGGGCGAGGACGTCGTGATGATAGGGATCAGGGCTGCTACGAGACAGCAGGTGGAGTTCGCTAGAGAGAGGGGGATCAAAATCCTCCGAGCGGATGAGCTGGATGACTTCAATGGAGTTAGCTTCGAGGAAGCTTACTTATCCTTCGACATAGATGTGCTCGATCCCGCCTTCGCCCCCGGAACCAGTAACCCAGAACCGGGAGGGCTCAGCACGAGAGAGCTCCTAAAGGTCATGAGGAAGCTTGACTTGAAGCTACTAGCCTTCGATATAGTGGAGGTGAACCCGGATTTTGACTGTTCAGGAATAACGTGCTTCGCTGCGGCTAAGATAATAAGGGAGGTTTTGGGAAGGTTCGCTCGTCGCTGAGCTCCTTGATCCTCATCCACCTTCAAGGGCTTCTGCAGGTAGTTGGAGGATCCCTCCAGCGATACCACTCCGCTACAGGGGATCTCGAGGGCTTAGGATGTCCCTGCGTGGTCTTGAGCGGAGATTGAGATCCCGGGACATGGGCTTACTATGAGGACATCTTCCCGTTCAAGCTAGATCTAAAGATTCCCGGGTACTCGTTAAGCCAATAGCCGCATGCTGAGGTCTTCAAAGGGAGCAATCTTAAAGGTTTTCGCGTATATCTTAACTTAACTACTCTTAAATTCCGAGATCTCCCCCAGTACCTCCTCGAACTTCCTATCATGCTCAGCAAGCCTAGCGAGTATCTCCTCTATCCCACCAGGCCGGCTATAGCATACCTGAACTCCTCGTCCTCCTCCAGCGCCTTCAGGAACTTCCTCTTCTCCTCACTGGTGAGGGATATCACGTCTCCGGGGAATAGGAGAATACAAATCTGTCGCTAGATCTCCCATAGGATTCCCCAATGAAATGTTCAAGAGAGCTTCTAACCTCTGTGGTCCTACAGTGCACCTACTCAAGTTTCCAGTGCCCAAACACAATTCAGCTATCACTGATCAATGAGGAATACGCCCATACCTTAAGCTTATAGCTTACCGCTCTCCCCGCACAGGATGTCCAAGAAACTACTGGCCTCTGTAGTGATAGTACTGGCCTCAGCCATGACTCTCTTCTATGTGAATGATATGATCTCCTCGGCCAAGGAGGTGAGGGTGAGCCTAGCTGGAGCTGAGCTCAGGGAAGCGAGTCTTGAGAGGGCTAAGATGGACTTCCTCCTGAACGTCACTAACCCCACCCGGTACCAGTACGAGGTCGAGCTGATTGAGTACGACATATACCTCCAGGGGGTGAGGATAGGGAACGGTAGCATCAAGAGGCTAGAGCTGACGCCCAAGTCCTCAACGATAAAGCATGCCCTAACCGAGATCCGCTACTCTGAGCTTAGCATTGCCCTCCTATCGTCTCTTATGAGCGGAAGGTTCGAGATCAACGTGACGGGATACGCGAGGGTCAAGGCCCTCATCTTCCCAGTGGACCTGAGGTTCTCCGAGGTTAGGACTTTCCCTTAAGCCCTACAAGGTTCAACCAGATTTATAGTACGTTTAAGGTCCTCACGGCTGGCTTTCCAGCCATTGGAATGACAGCCCACCGCTCCCAGTTGAATTGCCTCAGGATCCTCCTCCACGCTGCCGGAAGTTGAGTCGAGCGAACTGAGATCCGGCTGGGGCAGGATCATTTAGTCCGGCGATGGCTCCGAGGGGATCCTCCCAACTGGGAGCTCACTCCTCAAGCCTCCACTCCCTCATCTCAGACCTGCTGACCGGATAGGTCTCGTAAAGTTCCTTCCTCCTTGCCTCTAGCATATCTAGGGACTTGTTAGCTAATTCATTAGATGTTAAAATCTTTTTCCCAATCTCCCTGCCTTTGATAAACAAACTCCCTATCTTCTCGCTCCACCCGAGGTCCCTGAGGAGGTGATGATCCACCACTAGGGTCTCCACCACATCCAGCACCGCTGAGAGGTTCCTCACCGAAGCTTCCAGGCTCGCCCTAGAGTACCTGTAGCCCAGCATGTACGTCATGGGGCCGTCGACCATCACGATCTTAGGCCTCCTCTCCAGGATGAACCTCACCTGATCTTCCAGGGAGGGCCCCTCCACATCGCTCGTGAATAGGAAGCTATCCTCCCCCTCCCTCACGAACACCTCGATGACGTAGCCTAGCCTGCTGTTCGTACCGTGGAACACAGGCGTCGAGAACTCCAACAGGGTCTCCCCTTCCACCAGCTTCCTCCCATCCGCCACCTCCACCCTGGCCACGCCCTCTATCCGCTTCAGGAAGAAGGAAGCCCTCCCCCTCTGGCTTTGGTTTATTTCGTTCCTCGGGTCCTTGACCAGGACCCGCTTGTCCTCGTAAATCTCCAGCCCCTCCCACGGGTTATGATGGTCGTAGTGGTAGTGGGTCACCACTATCAGGTCCGACCTATCCGCGTGCCTCACTATCTCCCTCCAGTGCTCCTCCATCCTCTCCCACTCCTTGGGATGAGGTGGGAGACCGTACCTACTCGGTCCCAGAGCCACTCCTGGATCTATCATTATCCTTAGCTCCTTAGTCTCCACGAGAGTGGCCATGCTCCTGGCGCCCATGGAGTCCGAGCTCAGCGGAAGGACCCTCACCGGCCGCACCCCCGTCTTTCGCTTCGTTCAGCCGGAGCTGTGAGGGCTGAACCCCCCGTTCTCCTGAGCGTTCCTCGAGGCAGATCCCCACCTTCGGAAGCTGGAGACCCTCTCCTCAGGAGCCCCGAGTCTCCATAGAATTTGGAGTCCTCTGCGGACATCGATCACCCCACCCCTCATGAATCTGAGCTACGCATCCCTCAAAGCGCTCAGTATGTCCTCCACAGTTATCCCGACCAGCTCAACCCCCTCAAGGGCCTCCCTAACCACCGCTTCGTGCTCCCCTACCTTGATCCCCACAAGCCTCCTCTCTAGCTCCTCTATCGCTCCGCTGGGATTGGCCATGAAATCCCCGGATATCTCTATCCTTCTTATCACTCCCCCCTCGACCTCCAGCATCAACTCGAGGGTCTTCCCAGCCCTAGACCTCACCACCTTCATGAGATCACCTCCTGAAGTTCCAGGAATCGCTCGAGTACTTCTCAACGAGCATGTCCACTAGCCTCCACTCTTCCTCGCTCAGTCCACCCTCCTGAAACTCTCCAAGGAAGGAGAAGCCCTCTATAGCCGCATTAAGGACTTCATCGAAGCTAACGCTCCTCCCAATCTCCCTAGATATTGTGGTGACCCTCTCCAGGATGGAGCCTATCCCCTTATCCTGTAGCTTCTCCTTAGGAGCCGCTAAGAGTGAGGCAAGCCTCTCCAAGTCCGTAGCGTACATTATGGTCCCGTGCTGGAGCAAGACCCCATGCTCCCTAGCTTGAGCACTTCCGGAAAGCTTTCTTCCCCCCACCACAACGTCATTTACTCCTGAGAACTCAGCTCCCAGCCCGAAGGACCTGACGGTCCTCACCACCCCCTCGCATATGCGACGCATGCTCTCAGCGAAGCTCCTGGGAAGTAGCTCCTCAGGAGCGACAACTGAGTAAGTAAGCTCCCCTTTCTCATCGTGATAGACGGAGCCCCCACCAGTTATCCTCCTGATAACTCTGACCCCAGCCCTCCTAACTTCCTCCAGGTTAACGGATGAGCTGACCCTCTGGAAGTAGCCTATGGTGATGCTACTCGGCGAGAACCTGTAGAACCTCACGGTTGGAACTCCGAACCTCATCAGGGCCTCGTCT
>CALJEO010000087.1 GCA_938073845.1 uncultured archaeon | reverse complement strand
ACCTCAGGGGGATCCTCAAATGATCTATAAAAGCTGAACTACTCCTCCGGCTCTCCCCTCCCGGAGTACTTCAACCGGATTATCTTCCTGTAAAGGGACCTCTCATCCTCGCTAATCTTGCTGAAGTAGATCTCCCTGGATCTCTCGTCCTCGAACTCACTCACATCCGTGTAGAGGACCCTCCCCTCCTTCAAGTTTCTCCCAACCACCCCTCCCCTTATCGATATAGCTACCCTCTGACCCGCCCTCGCCTCAGGTATCCTGTTGCCCTCGTGCTGTATGTCCAAAACAACGCCCACCCTCCTGCCGCTCTCGTTTATCAGAGGGTATCCCGGTCTGAGGCATCCCGAGAGGACCTCTACGCCTACTATGGCCGGATCGCTCCTCCTGAAGACGAAGTTCGGAATCACCAGCACCTCAGCTGGGAAAATGGCTTGCGATAACACCCTCTCCTCCTCCCTCCTCCTCAGATCCTCCAGGTAAGACTTGAAATTATCTATCAGAGCGTATATCACGACGTCCTCGAAGATTGCCACTCCTCTGGATAGGGCTTCCCTCCTTATCTCCTCACTCACCCTCACGTTGAAGGCCAGGATGCAAGCGTAACTCTCATCACTTCCCCTCATCACCGAGGCCTCGAAGACATCAGCCTTAGTGACCTCCCCTATATCCGCCCTCCTCACCGGTATCCCCTCCCTTCCTATCTGGGAGACGAGGGCCTCCAGGGTACCTAACGCATCGGCCTTAACTATGACTCCTATCCTATCTGTCCTCATTATTATCCTCTCAACCTCCTCCTGGACCTCCCTCTTCACGTCTTCTAAGAGGCTGGCATCCCTCACTACATAGATAGGAGAGCCCGCGAGGACTTCTTCAAGGTCGGGAGCTGATATCATGACGCCAGCGGCTGCAGAGACCTCATCCACTCCCCTGAACCTCCTAGTCATCCTCATCTCCTGGAGAGGCTCCGGGACCAGGAGGCTCCTGACCTTAGTCACTATGGGTCCTCTGACTCCGGCCACGACTATGACGTCCCCCTTCCTTATCTTACCATCGTATATTATTGCGGTGAGCACGGTCCCTAATCCGGGCTGCTGTCTCACCTCCAGCACAGCCCCTCTCCCCTCCTCGGTCGTCACCTCCAGCCTATCGAGCATGTACCTCTGGACCAGGCCGAAGAGCATCGCTAGCAGATCAGGAACTCCCTCACCGGTGATTGCGCTGGTAGGCACTATGGCAAATGCCTTCGTGAAGTCCTTTATCCTATCGTACCTCTCAGCGTTTATCCCATGCTCCATCAACTGATCCACCACTCTATAGAGCCTCCTTTCGAGTTCAGCCACCGCTGAGGGAGTTTGCTTCCCCTCCGATAATATGAAGGGACTTCCCTCCTGGGGCTTCCACCCGTATATCGTGTCTATCTTATTGAGGGCTATGACGAAGGGGACCCTCCTCTCCCTCAGTATGTTTATCGACTCCACCGTCTGCGGTTGCACGCCCCCATTGACATCTATCACGAGGATCGCTATATCAGCGACGGATCCCCCCCTCCTCCTCAGGTTGGAGAAGGCCTCGTGCCCGGGGAGGTCTATGAAGAGCAGGCCCCCCGTCTTGACCTCGAACCTCAGGTTGAGGGCCTCCGCGACGGGCCTGCATACCTCATAGATGACGTCCACGGGTATCTCAGAGGCACCGACATGCTGAGTTATCGAGCCGGGCTCCTTGCTAGCAACCCTGGTCTTCCTTATGTAATCCAGGAGCGTCGTCTTCCCTGAGTCGACGTGTCCTAAGACAGATACGAGGGGCTGTCTGTACCTCCGATCCCCCAATAAGGTTCACCAGTCAGCTACTTCCTGGCCTTTCTAACCCATCCAACTTTCCTAGGGTTTCTTCCCAGCTTCAGGTAATTCTTGGCGCACTTGGAGGAGCAGAAGTACATCACAGTGCCATCCGCCTTCACATACATCCATCCGAATCCAGGATCAACATCGCTCCCACAGAAGGAACACTTCCTAAGTAGAACGGCCATTCCGGTCACCTTGGCTTCAGCTTCCTGGCCTCTATCTCCGTCTCCCTGAGTATCAGTATGTCTCCGACCCTTACTGGACCCTTAACGTTCCTCGTCAGCACTCTCCCCTTGTCCTTACCGACCAGTATCTTAGCTCTCACCTGCATCACCTCACCGGCGACGCCGGTACGCCCTATTATCTCAACAACCTCGGCGTAGAAGCCCCTATCAACTTCCTGCGACATTCAACTCACCACTCCGAAAAATATCCGATGGAGATTTAAAGCTACCTCGAGCTCAGGATCCCCTTATCTCCTTCACCTTATCCTTAAGGGCATCGAGTAAGCTCTTAGCCTGCCCTGCATCGAGGATCGCTACGGAGGAGGAGGGCACTTCCAGGCCGGCAGCCTTGCCCAGCTCCCCCTTCGATGGGACGTATGCGTAGGGTATTCCCTTGTCCTCGCATAGGAGGGGTAGGTGCGCTACTATCTCCGGAGGATTTACGTCCTCTGCTATCACGACGAAGAGAGCTTCCCCTCTCTCGACGGCCTTGGTCGTCTCGTTAACCCCCTTCCTCAGCTTGCCTCCCGTGGTTCGGGACATCTGGACCAGCTCGAGCACCTTGGGTACGAGGTCCCTGGGGACCTCAAACTTCACATAGGAGGGTTTGTCCCGTGTCATCCTTCATTCCCCCGCTCCCCTCTGGCTAGGAATATAAAAATCTGATTCTCGATCTGGCCAGGGAGAGCAGGGGCTCCAGGAGGGAGTAGGGTCTCCTCAACCTGAGCTGATCCGGCGTCAGGGATCCGGTTAGGAATGTAGCTAACCTCATCTCGAACTTGAAGCCCCTCACTACCCTGAGGACGCCCTCAACACCCCCGCTGGTCGCGGCCAAGAGGAAGGGCCTAGCAGCTCCCGCCGCGATCGCCCCAAGGGCTATGCATTTAGCCGCATCGAGGCCGGAGCGGACCCCTCCGGAGCCTATCACATTCAGGCCAGATCTGGATACCTCCATGATCGATAGAGGAGTGGGTATTCCCCAATCAGCGAATCTTATCGAGGCCTCTCTCTCGATGGATCCCTCCTGGGATCTCCTTCCTTCTATGAGGGACCAGCTGGTCCCTCCCTGACCAGCAACATCCACGTAACTCACTCCAGCTTCCCTGAGGGTGAGTGAGAGCTCGTAGGAGATGCCGCTCCCGACCTCCTTCACTATCACTGGAACATCAAGCTCCCTTACCAGATCCCTTATCGATACTAGAGAATCTGAGAAGTCCTTATCTCCCTCAGGCTGGATCAGCTCCTGGAGCGGGTTTAGATGTATGGCTATGGCATCAGCATCTATCATATCTACGGCCCTCTTAGCGTTATCTATCCCCTCCTCCCCCAGCACGTGAGACAAACCGAGGTTAGCTATCACGGGAACGTCGTGGGCAACCTCCCTCACTACCCTGTAGGTTCCGATCAGGGAGCTGTTCATGAGAGCTGCCCTCTGGCTACCGACACCCAAAGCTATCCTCTCCGCGTGAGCCGCCCTAGCCAGGGCCTCATTTATCGGTAGGGAACTCTCGTGCCCCCCTGTCATTCCCTCTATGAGTAGAGGTGCCTCGAGCTCATAGCCCAGGAATCTCCAGCTCAGGTCAACTTCTTCGAAGGATCTATCCGGTAGCGCGTTATGCGATAACCTGACCGAATCGAACCAGCTGAACCTGTAGGAGAGGTCCACCTCGTCAAGCAGCGCTATGTTGATGTGCTCGGCCTTCCTCCTGTTGGTGAGATCGCTCATCTCCTGAACACCACAGAGGCGTAGCCCACGACGAAGTTCCTATCACCGCTTGCCTCAGCGCTTGTCGAGTATCTCACCAGCTCCCCCCTGGAAACCCCCTTCAGCTTAGCAAAGGATATGGCTGCCGATGCAGGCCCGGGCCCGCACATGCTCACATCCAGCTCTCTGATAACCCTGAAGAGGGTTATCACATCCATGCCCAGTATCGCCTCCAAGGCGGCCCTGTCCCTCCTCGTCGCCTCATCCTCAGGTAGGTAATGAGACATATCCGAGGAGGCTATCACGACCACATCCCTACTGAGTCTCTCGGAGGCCAGGGCAATAGCTTTCCCCAACTCCGCGGAGGGCTCAGGCTCCTGAATCCCCATTACTATCGGGACCAGCTTGAACGTTGACCCGTAAATCGCCTGTAGGAATGGTACCTGAACCTCCACCGAGTGCTCCCATGCGTGAGCTAGGTCATCGAAGTCCAGTTCCCCGAAGTGGTCAGCGATCGCTTCAGCAAGCTCGACATCCACCTCGACCCTTCCGAGGGGCGTCTCCCAGAACCTGGATCTGGTTACGGCGAAGGCAGAGCCCAGGCCCGTGTGATTGGGGCCTATGACCACGAAGCTATCTGGAACGCCATCCTGAGCTAACAAGGAGTAAGCTGAAGCAGCCGTCCTCCCAGAGTAAAAGTAGCCGGCGTGAGGCGATATCATGGAAACTATGTTCCTCTCACCGACTTCCTCAGGCCTGGGTATCCCCTCAGCCCCTGATCCCCTGAAGAGGGATTCCATGAGCCTCAGGAGATCACCACTCCTCGAGGGATAGAAGGAGCCCGCTACAGCAGGCCTCCTTACTCCCAAAGAATCACCTTACTCCCATTATCCTAGTGGCGAAGTCCTCGTAGCTCTCAGGTAAGTCCCCATCCGGGGGAATGACCTTCCTCTGCCTCATGACCTCCCTGGTGAGGAGCCAATAGACGAGAGCTAAGGACCTCCTTCCCTTGTTGTTAGCTGGTATCGCGACATCTATGTTCTCCAGCATACTGTCAGCATCCACTAGAGCCACCACGGGGATCCCCATCCTCACGGACTCCACGTGAATCTGCCTGTCCACCCTGGGATCTGAAAGGAGCACCACATCAGGTTCAAGGTGCAGGGGAGCTTGGGGATTGGTCAGGGTTCCCGGGAGTATCCTCCCCGTTATATGTGTAGCTCCAGTGTACTCCGCGAACTTCCTGACCGGCTTAAACCCATATATCCTGGCCGACACGGCAAGCACCCTCTCCGGATCGAACCTGGCTAGGAACCTTCCAGCGACCCTGATCCTCTCATCTATCTTCCTTATGTCAAGTATGCATAGACCATCGGGCCTCACTCGGTATATGAACCTCTCCATGTCCTTCGTCCTTACCCCGGTTCCGACGTGGACCCCGGATAGTAGGTACTTCTGCCTCGGTATGAGGAGATCCTTATCCTCCACGGGGGGGACATTAGCTAGGCTGGTGTCATCGTAGCTCATGGGATCACCTCTCTATCAGGGGTGAGAATGATAGCTCGAGGTCGGCTAGCTCTATGTGGGAGAGGAACATCCTCCTGCAGCAGTACCTAGTGATGTTCATGGAGTCCAGCACATCCCCAGGGTCCTCCCCAGCCAAGACCCTCCTCGAGAACTCCTCCCACTTATCCCCTATCACGCTACCACAGGTGAAGCACCTCACCGGGAACATAAGCTTTACCTCACTGCCATGGACTCGGCTGAGTTATTAAATTATCCATCGACTCACCATCCCGAGGAAGGTGGTGGTCATGACCTTCGAACTGTGGATAGAGAAGTACAGGCCAAAAACTCTGGACGATGTGGTGGGTCAGGAGGATATAATAAGGGCTCTTAAGGGTTTTGTTGAGAGGAGATCGATGCCCCACCTGCTCTTCGCCGGACCAGCTGGCACAGGGAAGACCACTACGGCCTTGGCGCTAGCTAACGATCTCTATGGCTCCGAGGAGCTCATCGCCCCCAACTACTTGGAGCTGAATGCGAGTGATGAGAGAGGGATAGATACGATAAGGACCAAGATAAAGGACTTCGCTAAGACAGCTCCGTTCGGAGAAGTTCCCTTCAAGATAATACATTTAGATGAAGCCGATAACCTGACAGCAGATGCCCAGCAGGCCCTAAGGAGGATAATGGAGATGTACTCAGCTACAACTAGGTTCATATTCGCCTGCAATTACTCATCGAAGATAATAGAGCCGATACAATCTAGGTGTGCTGTCTTCAGGTTCGGCCCCATTCCGGAGGAGGCCGTGAGGGGGAGGCTCATCATGATAGCCGAGAGGGAGGGAGTCGACTACACGGATGATGGGATATCAGCGATAATATACGTGGCCGAGGGTGATCTGAGGAGGGCCATAAACCTGCTTCAGACCGCTTCAGCTATGTCGAGCAAGGTGGATTCCAAGGTGGTCTATAGGGTGGCTGGGCTAGCTCATCCGGAGGAGGTGAGGGCGATGATAAGCTCAGCCCTCAGGGGGAAGTTCCTTTCCGCCAGGGAGGCCCTGAGGAACCTGATGATAGATTACGGGATGTCCGCGCAGGACGTCATAAGGCAGCTGAATAGGGAGATAATGGCGAGCAAGACGATATCGGAGAGGGATAAGGCCAAGTTAATGATGTTCCTGAGTGAGGTGGACTTCAGGGTAACTGAAGGGGCGCATGGAGACGTTCAACTTGCGGCCATGCTAGCCAAACTCGTTGAGGTTGGTGAATCCCATGAGAGAACCTTGGGTGGAGAAGTATAGGCCCAAGACCCTAGACGGGATAAGGGGTCAAGGGGGAGCTGTGGAGGAGATAAGGGACTGGATCAGGGAGGTCAAGGAGGGGAGGGAGGTGAAGCCCCTCCTCATAGTAGGGCCTCCCGGCTCCGGAAAGACATCAGCGGCCTATGCTATCGCTAAAGAGCTAGGTTATGATGCTGTGGAGGTCAACGCGAGCGACCTAAGGGATAGGGAGCACCTGCAGTACATAGTGGAGAGCTCGAAAGCTGTGAGCCTGCTAACCGGCAGCAGGAGGCTCATCATATTGGATGAGATAGACGCGCTTCCCAGCGAGGGCTATGCAATAGCTTCCCTAGTGAGGGAGCTCGTGACCAGGGCGAAGGCGCCGATCGTCATGACTGCGAACGATCCCTACGAGAGGCACCTCTACGAGATAAGGTCCCTATCCAAGATGGTCAAGTTCTCAAGGGTGAGGTGGCAGACCGCGGTGAGCGTGCTCAGGGAGATATGTAGGAAGGAGGGGCTGAGCGTCCCCGAGGATGTGCTGATGAGGATAGCTAAGTCCAGCCAGGGTGACCTGAGGGCAGCGATAAACGACCTAGAGGGACTCGTTAATGGATCACCCGAACTATTGAAGCACTTGGGGGAGAAATACGGGAAGAGAGATGTAGAGACAGACGTCTTCAAGGTACTGAGTGCTATTTTTTACGGGGAGAACTGCTACGCAGCTTACCTATCATCCCTCAACCTGGACATGGATCCGGACATGCTCTTCAGGTGGGTGGAGGAGAACGTGGCCCACGTTTACAGGGGGGCCTCGCTGGCCGATGCCTACGAGATGCTCTCCCTGGCCGACCTGATGAGGGGAAGGATAATAAGGACCAACAACTGGAGGTTCCTGGCCTACTTCACTCAGCTCATGACATTCGGCGTCTGCACAGCCAAGGAGGAGAAGCCCGAGGGGGAGAGACTGAGACCTCCCGAGATTATAAGGAAGCTCTCGACCACCAAGGAGATGAGAGCTAGGACAAAGAGGTTCCTAGAGGATATAGCGAGGAGAACCCACCTATCGACAGCTTCCGTCAGGATGGAGATAGTCCCGTTACTGATGGCCGATGCTAAGCACGGAGGGAGGCTACTAAAGAGCCTTTGTAGGGAGCTCGGGGTCAGGGAGGGAGATATTAAAGAGATACTCTCCGATCTGGAGGAGATATATAGGCTAGAATCCCGGGGGAAGGGGGCTTAGTTCCTCCCTTAACATCTCTCTGAGCTTCTCCACGAGCCTATCGGCAGGGATCGAGCCTAAAGAGATGAGCGTTGTTTGTCCCCTCATCCCCTCCCCCGATTTCTTTGTATCTAAGAAGCCCATGCTCCTCAGCTCCCTAACCTTCTTCCATATCGCAGTATACTTGTAAGGGGTCACTCCCACCTCCTCGCAGATGAGCTTGTACTCCTCCAGGAGGTCACCCATCCTTATCCAGGACTTAGCTGAAGAGCTCAGCCTCCTACCCACAGCTAGTAGGAGTAGCTTGTCGTGAACGTCCAGAGGAGCTATTGACTCCTCGCTTATCCCAACGATACCCACCCTCGCAGCCGCCTCACTCACGGCATCAGGCGTTATGAAGCTGAGTCCCCTCTCCTCCGTCAGCCTAGCAGCTAGGTAAAGTATCTTTAGCGCAGTTCTAGCGTTCCCGCTATGTCTGGATAGATCGACCACCCTCTCTATGACTTCCTCGTCGTAGCTGCCCTCCTCCAGGGCCTCGCTGGCCCTGTACCTAACTATATCCCGAAGTTGCTCCGGGGTGTACCTCTCCAGCGTCATCCTCAGCAGAAGGAAACTCCTTATGGAATCGTCGAGCGTGTAGGGGGGTTCCCACCTGGCTATAGCTACTAACGTGGGGGACCTGAGAGCACCTCCCTCATGCAACCTCAACATCGCGTATACGAGGGAGTCCCCGTTCCTCAGGTAATCTATCTCATCGAGAACCACCAGAAGGGGTTTTCCCTCCTTAGACATCGCTCTCTCGAGGGCGAGCATCATCTCCTCGGAGGAGAGCCCCCTCTCCGGGATGCCTGGGATGAGCGATGATGCCACCTTCTGAAGGACCGAAGGGGGGGTCCTGTAGGCCCTGCAGTTCACGTGAACGACCTCAGTGCCCGTTATCTCAGCCAGCTTCCTCGTGGAGACCCTCGCGACGGACGTCTTCCCTATCCCCGGCTCTCCCTTGAGCAGCACGAGACCCTCACTCAGATCTGAGTGAGAGGAGAGGGAACTGAGGAGCAACTCGACTTCTCTCTCCCTGTGGGGCAGCTTCGCTGGTGTATAAGA
>CALJEO010000086.1 GCA_938073845.1 uncultured archaeon | reverse complement strand
TGTGTGAATAGTGTATCATCCCCTTAAATTGTCCAATTTTTCTATAATCCCATCCAAGGAGAAGAAGGCCCTGGCGAGGACCCCCTTACCTTCTCCCCTCATGTAGATCCAAGCCTTGGCGAGCGGGTCTATTAAGATCCTCTCATCCCCTAGTTCGGCCTCTATCCTCCCATCTCCCCTCCTCTTTACGAGGAAGCCCTTACTCATCAAAACATCCGTCACCCTATCCAGCATCCGGCTCACCTCGGGGTTCACTGTTTCCGTCATGGTAAGCTATGCGCTTTTTATTATTTCCACTGTGACCGTTGAAGATGATCTAGCGCTTTCAAATCGCTCTGTGGGAAGAACGCGAGACCCGCTTTTCCCTGCTAGACCTTAGGTAGTATGAGAAAAGCAGGGATATTGCTAGTAGGGATGTGAGCAGCTGGATAGTGACCATGAGCAGCAGAATCCCCTCATCGAAGGAAGCGTAAAGTATCATTAAGTGGCATCTGACTTCATCTGTATGAGAGGCGATGGAAACTTCGATAGGTCTTCTCGCGAAGTGCTCGTGATCCTCCAACCGAGCGCTCCCGTTACCGGTTAGGTCGACGGTCGAAATGACGCTTCCTTCCTCATCCAGGAAGCTGAGCGTCACTCCAAGTGGCTTCGGGGATTGACAGGAGATATCGTAGTGTAGGCTCGTGGGTGGAGGGGATAGCGTAAACGATTTGGAAGTATTGCGCTCCAGGCGAAAGCTCTCGTTCACCACCAACCTCGGTGACTCATAGTACATGGCACCTATCCCCATTAGAAAAGATATTAAGAAGAGGAGTATCCCCATTAGGAGCAGCTTGAGACTCATTTCGGGTACCAGCACTTCACGAAGTGGCCCGCGAATACCTCAAATTCAGGTGGTTCCTCATCGCACTTACTGGTGGCTATGGGGCACCTGGGCTTGAACCTGCATCCGGGAGGTGGGTTTATCAGACTGGGGGGTTCCCCCGGCGGAACCTCCCTCAATCTGAACCTGTTCTCAGGATCCGGATCCGGTATAGCGTTGAACAGGGCCCTTGTGTAAGGATGTATCGGGTTCCTCAGGATCTCACGCGTGGGGGCCCTCTCCACTATGTGACCAGCGTACATTATGAATACCTTCTCCGAGAAGTACCTGGTGGTGGAGAGATCGTGCGTTATGTACATGATGCTCATCCTGTGAGCCCTCTGGAGCTCAGCGAAGAGGTTAAGTATCTCAACCCTAACGGAAGCGTCTAGCATGGAGACAGGCTCATCTGCTACTATAAGCTTTGGGTTCAGTATCATGGCCCTAGCTATAGCGACCCTCTGGAGCTGCCCCCCGCTGAGCATGTGAGGATACTTAAAGGCGAACTCCTCTGGAGGGAGCCTGACCTCCCTGAGGATGCTGTATACCCTCTCCCTTCTCTCCTCCCTACTCCCCACCTTCTGGATTATGAGTGGCTCCTCTAATATCTTATATATCGTGAAGTGAGGAGGTAGAGAGCCGTAGGGATCCTGCTGCACTATCCCAGTTTCCCCCCTGTACCAAAGAAGATCCTTACCGTCTAGGTCAGTTATATCCCTCCCATCGAAGAGTATCCTCCCGCCGTTCGGCTTGTAAAGCCTCAGCACTGTCTTGCCGAGAGTAGTCTTCCCACTGCCCGATTCCCCCACTAAGGATACGGCCTCACCCTTGTCCAGCTCGAAGTTCACGTTCTCGACAGCTCTGACGTAGAAGGTCTTTCCGAAGATTCCCTTCTTGATGGGAAACCACTTAGATAACTTCTCCACCTTCAGGAGCATGCTCTCACCTGTACAACCAACACTTGACGGAGTGACCCTTCTCGAACATCGGGGGCTCCTCCCTCCTACATATCTCCATCGCCTTATCACACCTAGGATGGAACCTGCAGCCTGTGGGCGGGTCTATGAGGTTCGGGGGAGCGCCTGGTATGGACTCGAGTGCTTTCTCCTCTCTGAGAGTTGGGACGCTCCTCATAAGCTTCTGAGTGTATGGATGCAGTGGGTTATCGTAGAAGGTATCGGCAGGGGCTATCTCCACTATGTGACCAGCGTACATCGTGGCTACGTGATCAGCCAGCTCACTGGCCACGCTTATATCGTGTGTTATGAAGATGAACGTCTGCCCCCCTTTCTTAAGGCCCTTCAGCATGTTCATTATGTTCGCCTGAGTTATGACGTCAAGCGCCGAGGTCGGCTCATCTAGTATTATGAGATCGGGGCTTGTTATGAGGGCCATCGCTATAACCACCCTCTGCTTCATCCCTCCGCTGAGCTCGAAGGGGTAGCGATCAGCGAATGTAGCATCTAGCCCAAGCTTAACAAGCATCTCCCTGGCCCTTCCCAAAGCTTCCCTCTCATCCATCCTTTGGTGTATGATGAGGGGCTCCGCCACCTGATACCCTACCTTGAGCACAGGGTTCAGCGCATTAAGGGCCCCTTGGAACACCATCGATACCTTCCTCCACCTCACCTCCCTCCTGAACTCCTCCTCGCTCAAGCTAATGAGGTCCAATCCGTTCAACGTTATCTTCCCATCGTATGTATGGACGTTCCTTGGAAGGAGCCTCATTATAGCTTTCGCCAAAGTGCTCTTCCCGCAACCGGATTCGCC
>CALJEO010000085.1 GCA_938073845.1 uncultured archaeon | reverse complement strand
TATTCCTGAGGGCATCGAAGGGAGAGTTCCGCGCCGTCATAGCTATGTACCATGACCAGGGGCATATCCCTGTGAAGCTATTGGGCTTCAACAGAGCCGTTAACGTGACGCTCGGCTTGCCTTATGTCAGAACATCCGTAGATCACGGCACTGCTTACGATATAGCCGGTAGTTGCTCGGCCGATGAGGGCAGCATGGTAAACGCTATAAGCTTAGCCCACAGGTTATCCGGATGTGAGCATGGCTGAGTTCCTCCTTCCCTATGGAAACTCAGAGATCCGCTTCAGCCTACCAAACGATTTAAAGATATATTTGATAGAACCAAAGGAAGTTGAGCCATTAAGAGACCTAGAAAGCTATCTTAGAAACTCAATCAGGAATCTATCTGATTTCCTGAAGCCCGGGAGGAGGGTAGCCGTAATAGCTGACGATATAACTAGGCCAACACCTACCGCACGCGTGCTCCCCATCCTCCTGGACTACCTGAACGACCTCGGGGTGAGGGATGAGCTGATATCGCTGGTGGTCGCTCTGGGGACCCACAGGCCGATGACTCAATCTGAACTCGAGTTGAAGTATGGGGAAGCCATGGGTAGGGTTGAGGTAATTCAACCGGACTTCAGGGATCCTGAGATGCAGGTAAAGGTCGGTATCATGCCGAGCGGCGCTCCGATAGAGGTAACTAAGGAGCTTTCTAGGGTAGATCTCTCCATAGGCATCGGTTGCGTCACACCTCACCACGTCTCGGGCTTCTCCGGAGGATCCAAGATAATATTGCCTGGTGTTTCAGGGGAGAGAACTGTTGGGGAGATGCACCTCATGAGTGCGAGGTTAAGGAGATCCTTCTTGGGTATTGAGAGGAATGAGGTCAGGGAGCTCATGGATCTGGTCGCTGAGAAAGCGGGGTTGAGGGGGTTGATCGACCTTGTTGTCGATGGAGCGGGGAGGCCTACCTGGATAGGGTGTGGAGGGTTTAGGGATGTCTTCAGGGAGGCTGTAGCTGAGTCCAGGAAGGTTTATGAGGTTGATGCCCCTAAGGGGCTGGATCTTGTCATAACGACAAGTTATCCCGCGGATATCGATTTCTGGCAGGCTCACAAGGCGCTCTATCCTGCCGACATCGTGCTGAGAGAGGGGGGCACGTTGATACTCGCAACCCCCTGTCCAGAGGGGGTTTCTAAGACGCATCCCGATGTGGTGGAACTGGCTGGATTGTCTCCGGAGGAGATAGATAGAAGGATTGAGGCTAAGATCGTTAAAGACCTGATAGGTGCTGCTAATTCGATGGTTTGGTCGAAGATAAGATCTAGGATAAGGGTCGTGATAGTCTCGGATGGTTTAGATGAGCGGGAAGTCAGATCCATGGGTTTCGAGTGGTATGGAGATCTCGAGGAGGCTATAAGTAAGGAGCTAGCGAGATTTCATGGAAAGCCGAGGGTTGGCGTGATGAGGAACTCACCAGAGCTGTTGCCAAAAGTGAATTACGCCGGGGGAGGGATTTGAACCCTCGTGGCCCGAAGGGCCACCCGCTCTCAAGGCGGGCACCTTGGTCCTGGCTCGGCCACCCCGGCCAGCTGGATGGTCTAACTAAGAGATAAAAAGGTATCTGGATCACTTCAGGGGCACGAACTTGCTGGACCTGGTGGCTCCCTTTCCAGGTTTCCCGTGCCTCACTATCCTATTGGTCATCGCGAACTCACCTAAATAGTGTCCGATCATCTCGGGAACTATGGTCACCTCAACGAATTCCTTCCCATTGTGTACAGCTACCTTAGAGCCAACCATCTCCGGTAAAATAGGCATGTCCCTTCTATGCGTCCTTATGACCTTATCTATCCCCATTGCCTTATACTTCCTGATCTTGTCCAGCAGCTTCTTATTCTCAGGGGATAGCCCTCTCTTCAGGCTCCTCCTGATCCTGGCCGGCATCACGTTCGCTAACTCATCTAGGGTCATGGCCTGGAGATGCTCCAGCGTGTAACCTCGGTACCTGAACTCCCTCGATGACATCCCGCTCACTTCCCTCCATGGGGTTATTAAACTTACCTCCTCGTCGCGATCCTCCTCTTGGCCCTTCCCGTTTTCCTAGCAGCTATGTGACCGACCTTCTGTCCTGGAGGAGCTGTCCTCGCTACTGTAGTTGGCTTACCTGGTCTCTTGTGAGATCCTCCCCCGTGCGGATGGCTCACAGGGTTCATCGCCACTCCCCTAACCACGGGCCACCTCTTCGGATGTGTCCTCTCGCGGTAATACTTAATGCCGGCCTTCATAAAGGGTCTCTCTATCCTACCGCCGGCGGCCACCACACCTATCGTTGCCCTGCACCTAGCATCAACGAACTTCTCCTTCCTAGAGGGCAACCTGAGAATGACCCTGTCCCTTTCATGTGAGAAGACGATCGCATAAGTCCCACTCCTCCTAGCGATTTTCCCGCCATCTCCGGGCCTTATTTCAACATTGCAAACGAGGGTACCGTCCGGTATGTCAGATAGAGGTAGCACGTTACCCGTCTTAATCTCCGCCCCGGGCCCTATTTGGATCTCCTGACCTATGTGAACGCCCTCAGGGGGGATGTAATAGAACTCCTGCCCATTCTCAAGCTCGACCAAGGATATGGGGGTGTGCCTACCCGGCTCATGTATGAGCTCCTTGATCACCCCCCTCAGGAGCTCGTTCATGCCGTCCTTTGGATAGCGGACCGGCGCCACCTTCAGATGGTCCCTCGCCCTGAACTGTATTCCTCCCCTACCTTTCCTCTGAACCAGTAACCTCTTACCCATGGGATCACCCTATTATCCCGAGCTTGGAGGCCACATCAGAAGCTTTAAATTCAGGCGATAGCTTCACGTAAGCTTTTTTCCTTCCGGTAGGGGTTATCAATGTTCTGACACTCACTACCTTGACTTCGAAGGCCTCCTCAACTGCCCTCCTTATCTCGGACTTAGTCGCCTTAATGTCGACGTAGAAGGCAAGCTTGTTCTCCTCATTTATCATTCTAACCACCTTCTCGGTTGATATGGGGGCCTTAAGTACCTTAAATGGATTAGATATCTTAGGCAATTGCCCTCACCTCCTCCAGGGCTTTTATCGATGATTCACTCCATATCGTCAACCTACCGGGGACCCCTCCGGGGGCTAGGTGCATCACCGTGAGGTTCCTCAGGGGGACAGCTTCTACACCGGGTATGTTCCTGGATGCAAGTTTGAGCGGCGATACCTCGTTCAGGTAAACTATCAGGGGGCCTCTCGCTCTCTGTCTCACTCTACCCCTGAGTTTCCCCCTCCCAGCCCTCACCTTCCTGAACCTGCTCTTGCATCTATCTAGCTCCTCACCGAGGCCTAAGTTCAAGAGGAATTTATGGAGCTCCGATGTCCTCCTTACAGACTCTATCTCATCAACTACGACTATCGGAACCTTCAGATTACTATTTATCCTATGTCTAGCCATCACGAGATCTATGGAGCGAGTGGCAGCTATTGCCGAGGCTATAGCTAGCCTCCTCTCCTTCCTGTTCACCCTCTCCCAGACGACCTTCCAGGACCTCGGGGCCTTGGTCTTAGCGCCACCTACCACCATGACAGCCCTCGCCGCCCTACCTGCGGCTGAGTATCCTCTTCCCTTCACCCTCGGGACCCTGGCGACACCGTGTCCCGCTCCCCAGGACTCAGCCGATGTCCTGAGGCCGGCCAAGGGGTCCCTGCCTTGAGGCTGGATCCTCGCTGTGAGCTGCGATAGATAGACTCTCCTTATCACGTCCGGCCTCACTTCGAGGGAGAAGACTTGGGGTAGCTCTATGCTCCTCACCACTCCTCCCTCGAGGTCGTAGACAGGTACCTCCATTCCTCTCACCTCCTCAACCAACCCACTGAGCTGACGTAGTGTACCTCAGGTACTGGGAGTTCCCCGTACTTCGGCCTTATCGGATGCCTTATGAACACGAAACGCTTCGCAGGCCCTGGGACAGATCCGGATATCAGAAGGTACTGACTCCTCAGAACCCCGTAGCTCCTGAACCCACCCTTTGGCGTCAGGTCAATCCCTCCATCACTCAGGTCCTCCAGCATGAGTATCCTCTTATTGTACTCCGTCCTCTTATGGTAACCCGTCTGCCCAGCTCTCGGGACCCTCCAGGTCACGT
Source organism: uncultured archaeon (assembly GCA_938073845.1). Classification (GTDB taxonomy): domain Archaea; phylum Korarchaeota; class Korarchaeia; order Korarchaeales; family Korarchaeaceae; genus Korarchaeum. The sequence goes on along the minus strand of CALJEO010000085.1, from coordinate 6,905 downwards.
AAGGCGGGTGTCTCGATCCCAGGCTACCTATTCTCCATCTCCCCTTCCCGGCCTTGTGCCTCAGGAGTTCTACACCGAACCTCCTCACTACCCCCTGCCAACCGTGCCCCTTCGTCACGGCCGTCAGATCGACCAGTTGGCCCGCCTTGAAGACGCTGCTCACCTTCACCTGCGAACCCACTAGGGAGAGGGCTAGGCTTATCCTATCGTCCATTTCTCCACCCTTCACCGGTATTTCTAAGAATTCAGGCTTTTTCTTATGAATTCCAGCTAAATCAGGCCTAGTGTAAGCTAGAACTCTGACCTCACTGACCTGGTTCCTGTTACTCTCCAACTTGGGAAGAGTCGCCTCCATGTTATCCACTCCTTTACCTAAGGTCAGAGTCCGCGAGATGGGATCATCTCTCCCTATTCTAACCGCTGTGACGAGTGGTTTCAATCCGTAATGGTCCTCCTTATAAGCCCTGAGTCCTACTACCTCTATAGGAGGCGTCTCTATCACGGTAGATGCCAGTACCACTTGCTGACCTAGGTTCGGCTTGCCGGGTCTATCCTCCCTCATCAGGACGTGGACCATACCGGCTTTGTAGCCGGGGAAAGCAACTAGAGTTGGTTTATCCAACGAGAGTTCAGGATATGATCTAAACACGGCTTTCTGAGTAGCAGCCCTCTTCCTGGGGTAGTACTGAAGCGAACCATGCCTTCTTGGCATAACGGCACCTCTTTCCGATCAGAGGGAAGACACACCCCCAGTTTATTAAAGTTTCACATCCGTTGCGTTCGGTAGCCTTAGCGAGTCCATGCTAGGTGAGCGTATTTAATCTCCCGGTTCCCTCAGGGACGTAGTTGGGGGCATAGGGCCCGCTATCACTTACCTTTTTTAAAAACTCATATATCGAGCACCACGGTGCACCTCCAGAGACCATCTTCCCTGAAGACACTCAGTCTGTGGTAGGTGACAGCCTTCACCTCGGTCCTAGGGTCGTGCTTCTCAGGGTCTATGAAGTCACCCAAGGCCTCCCCACGCAGGTGGCCCTGATCCGCTACTGAGACCTTGAACCTCGAGAAGACCAGCTTCTCCACTTCCGTGATGAAGAGCAGTTCGGAAAGCCAGTGATGGAGGAGCATCTCCAGATCCGGTGCGCTCACCTCTATGTTTCTCCCTACCTTAGGATCCACCCTCCCCACATCCACCATTACCTCGTACATAGCTAACGCAGCTTCCTCGAAGAGGGAGTTCAGGTCCTCTGACCACACCTCAAAACCTACATCAGCTTCTAGGTCCAAGAACTTCCTCCCCATCGCTCATCCCTCTGTGATGATCACCACGTAATGCCTATCCCTTACGTTAAAGCTCCTCCTTCCCACCTTGATGTCCTTGGCATCGAAGACGCACAGCTGGGAGTCTCTATCCGTAACCCCGCTCAGGAAAAGGTTCACCGGAAACTCCCTTTGATGTTCGAGGGAAGCTCTCAGCTCTAGGCTCAGCAAGGGAAACCTCTGATAGGCTAGGGATAAGTTGAATAAGCCCAGCTTCACCTCCTTCACAGTGTTCAGGGATAGGCTCAGGTTTCCCAGAGCTAAGGTCCCGTTCCTATAGAGGGTGAGGTTTCCGAACATCTTCCTCAGGAACTCCCTGTCCTCACCGTTGGAGAGATTCAGATGGGTCCTCAACGTGAGCTCATCCCCTCTGAACGTCAGCTCATAGTTTCCCATCATCAGCGAGGTTTTTTCTCCCCTCTCCAAGCAAGCGCCGATCCTGACCCGATTCACCACACCGTTGGAGAGCGTTAGGTTGACTGCATAGTAACCGAAGAGCTCCCCATTGCCGGGAGGAAGCTTCCTCCCATCCAACGTCTCTATAGGATATATCCCGCTGCCGTTGGCCTTAACGACATATATCACCACACCGTAACCGGTGAGGTTCATTGAAAGCGACCATGTCAGGATCAAGGCCAGTAAAGAAGTCCCTATGGCCTCTTTGTAGAGCTCCATCAGCCCGATCTCCTTAAGCTCCCCTCTCCATATCATCAGGGACAGAGGAGTGACTAGGAAGTAGGCGAGAATGAAGGTGAGGATCCCTATGGAGGGTTCCACCCTCAGCAACCCGTTCAGGATCCCCACTAGGGATGAGGTCAGCAATCTGAAGCCATAAACTCTGTACTTGGGTCTCATCGGTCGGTCCGCCGTGAGTATAATATTAATGTGAGTGGGAATACCCGATGCCACCCCAGGAAGGAAAGACGAGGGTCATGACTGGCTTGGACCTGCTTCATATGACTAAGGAACTGAGATCCATCGAGGGAAGTTTCTTGAAGAGGGTCTACAGCATCGATGAGAATACACTCTCCCTGCTATTTCATCCCGAGAGGGAAGGGAGGAGGGAGTTGATAATAGATGCTAGGGGTGCGATCTTCCTAACGAAGCTCAAATGGAGCAAGCCCCAAACCCCATCTCCGTTCGCGATGGCCCTAAGGAAGCGCTTGGAGAATGCTAGGATAGAGAGGGTTCATCAGGTGGGTACAGAGAGGATCCTCTTTCTGGAGTTCTCTAGGGAAAACCTGAGGCTTATAATAGAACTTTTCGGTGGCGGGAACGTGATACTGCTCTCAGGCGATGATATAGTGGCCGCTTTACGGAAAGCCGTGTATAGGGACAGGGAGATAAGGATCGGAGCCCCTTATAAGCCACCACCCACCAGGGGACTCGTTTTAGAATCCTTATCTGAGGACAGAGTGTCTAAAGCAGTCAGAGAGGAGCTTTCCGCTGATGAAAAGCTTTCTAAGGTGATGATCTCCTTCGGGTTAGGCCCACCTTACCTAGATGAGGCCCTTTCGATGATAGGGGCTGGGGCCGATTCCAGGCTATCCGAAGTCGGTGTTGAGGCGGTAGCTCGCTTGATATCAGAGTTCCTGAGCAGGGAAACAGAGCCGACTGTTTACGTAGAAAACGGGAGGGTTGTTGATTACTCAGCTTTCCCATTGACGCGCTTGGCTTTTGAGAGATTGAGCACTGAAACCTTTTCGGATGCCGTCGAGACTTATTACACATCTAAGATGTCCTTCTCCGAGGACAGGAGGATCGTCTCCTTGGAGAAGGAGATAGGGAGGCAGTTATCCCTTAAGAGAGAATATGAGGAATCTTATGAGCGTCTTAAGAGATTCGGAGATCTCCTGATATCGAATCTCCACGAGACCGAGGAGGTCCTAAGGATCGCGAGATCCGGGGGGTCCTCTGATCGCATCAGGTCCGTGGATAGGAGGTCCGGTAAGATCATCATCCTGATGGGCGGAGAGGAAATCGAGCTAGATCTGAGGAGATCTGCCTCGGAGAACGCTACGGATTACTACAGCAAAGCTAAGAAGATGAAGGAAAAGGCAGCTAGGGTGAGTCAGGCGATAGCTCAGTTAGAGGAGAGGCTGAGGTCCTTAAGGTCGCAAAGAGAGGGAGAACTCTCCGAGCTGAAGCCTAGGCCCAGGAGGAGGATGAGGTGGTATGAGAAGTTCAGGTGGTTCTATACCTCCTCAAAGCTGCTGGTGCTGTGCGGCAGGGATGCCCGGACCAACTCCGAGATAGTAGACAGGTACATGGAGGAGAAGGACCTCTTCTTCCACATCGACATGCCGGGAGGGGCAGCCGTTGTCCTGAAGACGGGCGGCGCTGAACCTGACAATAAGTCGATAGAGCAGGCAGCTATAGCTGCAGCGTCTTTCTCAAGGGCCTGGAGGGAGAGGTTCTCCTACGCAGATGTCTACTATGTTGGGGGAGATCAGGTCTCGAAGCACGCCCCTCCGGGGATGTACCTACCCAAGGGAGGCTTCTACATAACCGGAAGGAGGAACTACTTGAGAGTTAAGCTTGGGCTTGCTGTCGGTTTCCAAGAGACCCCTGACGGCTTGAAGCTCACAGCCGCTCCACCGGATGCTCCCTTCATCTGCTCAGTGAGGATAAGACCCGGCTCTATGAGCAAGGAGGAGGCCTCATTAAGGATAAAAAATAAACTGATCACGTGTTTGGAACGAAACGTTAAAATAGGTGGATTCCCAGAACCCCCGGCCGATGAGTTAACGGTGGACGGGATAATGAGGTCGATGCCCCCCGGAGGAGTGGAGTTAGAGGAGTGATGGTGATGTGGTCGCTGATACCCGAGAGGGAGGAGCTAAGGATAAGGATGAAGGTATCTGAGATAATGAACAGGAACATAGTTACAATGAAGCCCGAGGGAACGGTCTACGAAGCTGCTAAACTCATGAAGGAGAACAACATAGGCTCGATCGTCGTTATGGAGGAGGGCAAGCTGAGGGGAATAGTGACCGAGAGGGACCTCATAACCAGGTACATCGCTATGGAGGATGGGAGGAGACCGGAGGAGGTAAGGATATCCGAGATAATGACAGATGATCCCATAACGATAAGGGACAACGCTGATATAGATGAGGCCGCTAGAGTGATGATAGAGAACAACATAAGGAGACTCATAGTCGTGAATTACGATGGAAAGGTGGTCGGGATAGTCTCCTCCAGGGATATACTGAGGATAGCCCCGCACATATGGTTCCTCTTGCTGCAGGAACTGAGGATCGCTCAGTCCAGGGTGAAGTGGGGGCTCGTTTGAAGGGGGTGCTGGGTTGAGAGTTAAGGTGAGCGACTACATGACACGAGATGTAGCCACCGTCCTGCCCTCGGATACTTTAGGAAAGGCGAGAAACCTGATGCTCGAGAGAAGGGTAAGGAGGCTTGTGGTCGTTGAGGGGAAGAGGTTGGTAGGTGTGATAACAGCTACGGATATCGCTAAGGCGCTAGCCAGGAGAGGCGCACCTTGGAGGTGGAGGGATCCAGAGAACTCTTTAGTGGGTAGATTCATGACGAGGGATCCTGTGGTCACGGGCCCTGAGGAATCGATCTTTTCAGTAGCCAGGGTCATGAGTGAGAGGGGTATAGGTGGTCTGCCCGTATTAAGGGACTCTGAGCTTGTTGGGATTCTCTCGGAAACGGACGTGACTAAGTTCTTTGAGGAGAACATGAGGGGGGTTTACAGGGCCGGTGACCTAGTGAGCAGGAGATACGGGGTCGTTAGGCACGATACAAATATCAAGAAGGTGGCCAGGATAGTCTCCCTTGGCCATAGGGTGGTGCTGATATCCGGGCCCGATGGGAGATATGAGGGCATACTGTCGGAGGGAGAGTTGGCCCTCTGGGTCCCGGAGCTGGCGAAGAGGTACGTCCTCATACCCTCTAAGTCCGGGAGGAGGCTCGTCCTGGGTACAAAGGTCAAGAGCGTGAGCAGCATCATGAGGGAGTTGAGGATCAAGGTGACGCCTGAGGATGATGCCAGCAAGGCCGCTAGGTTCATGCTGGAGTGGGGTCTCCCCGCTGTACCCGTTTTCGATGGGGAGAGGCTCCTGGGAGTTGTCGATAAGAAGGAGATAGTGAGGGGGGTTTCGCGTGCTTCGTAACATGAGGATCTCCGAATTGATGGTGAGGGATCTCGTGACGATAGATAAGGATGAGCCCGTGGTCAGGGCGCTGGACCTGATGGAGAGGAACAAGATAAGCCACCTCCCTGTAACCTCAGCTGGTAGGCTCATCGGAGTTCTCAGCACGAGGGACCTCATGGACGGCTTAGGATCCTCTCGTTTCGAGAGGATCCCTGCCAGGAGGATATACGTCAGCGCTCTGATGACCGAGCCCCCAATCACTGTGGAACCCGATGTTGGTGCTGTGGAATCGATCAGGCTCATGCTGGATAGGGGGATAGGTGCTCTTCCGGTGCTGAATAACGGGAAGTTAGTTGGCTTGGTGACCGAGAGCGATTTCCTGAGACACGCGGATCTCCACGATGACCCCTCAACCCTGATGAGGAGGGATCATCCCAAGATAATGCCCAATGAGAGAATAGTCCACGCCAGATCGATAATGCTCGAGAGAGGGGCTAGAATACTACCGGCAGTGGATTCAGGGAGGCTCGTTGGTCTGCTAACCGAGATGATACTAGCAAAAGCCTTCTTCGAGATAAGGGATAGGGTAGATACCACCTACATGGATGATGTGGCTAGGAGGGTCATAGTGGAGGACGTGATGATGGAAACGCCCCCTAGTCTCTCCGTGAACGATGACATGAGATCCGCGAGAGCAGCCCTTCTGAGCACCGGCCTGCCGGCCCTGCCTGTTACGGATGCCGGTGGGAGGGTATTGGGGGTTATCGAGAGAAGGAGTCTCCTAAGACTCCTCCTGTGAATCCGTCGAGGGCTTCACTCTCGCACCATTGCGATGGGATCCATGAGCATCCCAAGGAGTCCTAGGAACATCGATACTTTTATCAAACTGCTCACGCTCCTCGCAATCTCCGCGAGATTATGCTGGAGACACTTGAGCATCGCTAGGATCACCAGAGGCAGAGATAGGGCTACGGAGAACAGGAGGTAGGGTAGCCCCACGAGCCTCTCGAGTACGGGCAGCAGCGTGAGGATCACCACAGATGAGAGTACCACTGATGTAAGGGCTCCTGTCCTCCTAACGCCCATCCTCACTGCTATGGTCCTAATGCCGTGAACACTGTCTCCAGGTAGATCTTCAACGGTCTTCACAAACTCCCTAGCGAGGTTAGAGGTGAAGGCTATTGATGAGAAAAAGATAACCTTCATTGAGAGGTTTCCCGATGCTATTGACCCGAATATTAGGGTGAAGGCAACCCCTAAGCTCACAATAACGTTTCCAGGCGCTCCAGTCCTCTTCAACCACCTGGCGTAGATGTACCACGCTAATGAGAAAGCGGATGCTATGAGGAGCTCCAGTGGACCTAGTAGAAAACTCAGAGACACTCCAGCTAGGGAAAAGATCAAGTAGAGGGACAGGGCCTCTCCCCTGGATATCTTGCCAGATGGTATCGGTCTATGGGGCTTATT
>CALJEO010000084.1 GCA_938073845.1 uncultured archaeon | reverse complement strand
GATGACCTTCCTCCCTAGCAACGGAAGCTAAGTAGGCTAAACCCAATGGGACCCCGTTGACCCCCAGTACCTCCCTCACGGAGGAACGCGATGGGGGCACGACCAGGGCGACTCTCATCACCCCTAGTGCCCTCTAGCCTCCTATAAAGCTTTCTGACGAAGAGCTCACTTTCACTAAATCATTGAAACCTAGTAATGGTGCTACCATCATCACGTGAGGCAAAAGCTTTTGTAATGAGAAGCCCCATTTCACCTTATGGGAGGACTGGATGAGATAGAGGAGATGCTGGAAGAGGAGGGCATAGATTACAGGAGGGTTGAGAACGCAGTGATAACTTCCTTCAGAGAGGGAGAGCTTTCCTATACATTAGTAGTGCTCTCAGAGGTTGATACAACTGTCATCGTGGGCAAGACGGATCCTCCATTCATTCCGACTGAGGAGATGGCCCGCAGGCTCCTTGAGGAGAACTTCAGGATGAACTTCGCTTCCTACCACCTGGGTGAGGATAACGAGGTCGTCGTGACTTCCTTCCTGAAGACCAGATGCATAAAGCAGTCCTTCATGAGGAACTTCTACGCCGTTCTATCCTTCCTAAGAAGGCTGGGTGAGGATCATGCTTCTTGACGATGCTAAATCAATCCTGAGGGAGGCTGGAATCGAGACCGTTGAGCACGAGGGGACGCTCGTCCTCATGGTAGAGGAGAGAGGGAATGAAGTGATCATATACGTAATGGCAGAGGAGGAAAGGGGCATAGTATATATACTGGCTTCCGCTAACCCACCGCTGAGCCTGAAAGTGAGTGCTCTCGACTTCCTCAAGATCTCATGGGAGCTGGTTGACAGGGGGATCCCCTGCAAGCTTTGCCTCAACGAAGACGTGGTGGTGGTGGAGCAGGACATAGATGCCTGCCACCTCAGCAGGGAGTCCCTACTGGAGGGCATCTACTTCACAGTGGAGAGCATGCTGTACCTGATTGACAGGATAGGTGGTGGGGCTGCTGAGGGCCGCGCAGAGGTCTGATGGCATGCGACCCCCTATGAGGAGGATGGCAATTATTTAAGTCTCGGGCCATCAGGTCCAGCGAGATCGAGAACAGCGAGGGATCTTCAATGGATGAGCTCGTTGAGGCTGCTCTGGCAGGCTTATCCCAGTCCAGCAAGAGGAAGTATAGGCTGGTCTTCTCCTCCTTCCTCAGTATGGTGCCTCTGAGCGAAGCCAAGCCCATCCACGTCAGAATATGGGCCTCCAGAAGGGAGTCGATCGTGGCCAGAAGGACCCTGAAGCAACAGCTTTACATGCTCTCCAGACTTTTCAAGGTAGCTGGTAGGAAGGACCTCAGCGATGAGGCCAGGTCACTGGCTAAGGAGATAAGGTCTCCTGCCCCTCCACCCAAGGTCGATGAGTCACTGATCAGGACCTACAGTGAGATAGATGCCATATTGGAGAGGGCTAGGCCCCTGGTGAGGGCAGCTATAACGATGCTGGCTGAGACGGGAATGAGGGTGGGTGAGTTGGTGTCCCTCAGGTGGGAGGACCTTGACCTCAGCAGCAGGCGCGCGTTGGTGAGGGGGAAAGGGGATAAGAGCAGGTACGTCTACTTCACCGAGAGGACGGAGGGGTTCCTGAGGAAATTAGGGAGGAGTGATGGGAGGGTCTTCCCAGTGAGCGATAGGACCGTGAGGAGGTGGGTAACTCAGCTGCTCAGGACCCATCCCCACGCCGTCAGGCACGCTTTCGCCGTCTGGTTCCTATCGAGGGGAGGTAGCCCTAGGGTGCTGCAGCACATCCTGGGCCACAGCAACCTTCGGACTACCGAGGTGTACTTGGATATATCCCAGAGCCTGGTGGAGAGGGAGTACAGGCTCGTCGTTCAAGGTCAAAATCGGAGGCTGACCTCGGGAAATACTCGGGGGGGTTAGCTCCACGATGATGGAGGTCAAGAGGTTCTACCTCCTGCTACACCCCAGGCCCGCCTACGTCATAGGTAGCGGCAGGTATGGGGAGAGGACGAACTTCATGGCGGCCAGCTGGGTGAGTCCAGTGGGAGAAGAGCCTCCCTCCGTGATGGTCGCTATTGGTACCGAATCCCTGACGCTCGAGCTCATAGAGAGATACGGTGACTTCTCAGTTAACGTCGTTCCCATTTCCTCGTTAGAAAAGCTCTATTACGTCGGGAGCAGGAGTGGGAAAGAGGAGGACAAGTCTTCTATCTTCGAAGCGGCCAAGGGAGAGAGGATAGGGGCTCCTGTGATCAAGGAGGCCATAGGGATCCTGGAGTGTAGGCTCATGAGGGCGCTGGATATGGGTGACGTGAGGCTGTTGATAGGGAAGGTACTATCGGCTAGGGCTGACAGCAGGTTCTTCAACGAGAGGAGTGGGTGGAACTTCAGGGAGATCAACATACCGCTCCACAACTGGGGAAGGGGATTCTTCCGGGTCGGAAGTCACCTCAAGGTTAAGTAGCCTCGGAGTAGCACCTCAATGTTTTCCAGATGGCTCGGTGGGCTGAAGGGGGACCTTGGACGATCGACGGGTCAAGTTAATATAGATGGTGAGGAACACGCTCCGGATCTGAGTTGAGACGCATCACTCCACTGCTGGTCTTACTGATGATATCTCAGGTTATGCTCCTGGCCGTTGACTTCGAAGCCAGCACTTACGAAGGGGGAGAGTTCAGGCTATCTGACCTCAGAGGGAAGGTCGTGGTGATAGTCGTCGCTCAGACGACGTGCCCCCATTGCAGGGAATTCCTCCCGGCCCTATCGAAGGCTTGGAAGTCGGATAGCGAGTTATCAAGTGGGAAGTACGTCTTGGCAGTCGTGATGCTAGATCCGGTTCATCCTCTCTCGAGCACAGGCCGGGCCAAGGATAAGGAGGCATTCGAAGGGGCATCTCCCCCAAGGGGATGGATACTCCTCCCCGAAGCTTGGCACGCCATAGATGCGTTCGGCGTGAAGTACACAGCTTCCGTAGTGATAATAGATCAGCGGGGCAACCTCGTGGAGGTAGTGGATCCACGGCTTCATCCTAGGATAGATGAGATGGTGTCCTATACCTTAGCGAGGGTGAGGGAAGTTGGTTCCAGGACACCTGTCCTGAAGATGACGCTCAAGGCACCTAGGGTGGCCGTGTTGGGTGACGCCGTGGGGGTGAGCGGAGAAGTTCAGCCCCCATCCGTCAAGGTCAACATCAGCATAACGAAGCCGAGTGGGGAGAAGGTCATCCTGAGGCCCAGGGTGGCTGGGAACGGTGAGTTCTCGCTTTATTTCACACCAGACTCCGAGGGTACTTGGGTAATCAGGGCCGAGGCTGACTCCGAGGTGAGGGAAGCTAGGATCATGGTGATCCCAAACAAGCCGAGGGGCATCGAGAGTTACGAGGTTCTCTACGGAAAGAACGATGAGAGGGCAGCTAAGGTGATAAGTCAGAAAGCTAGGAGGGCTGAGACCCTGCCTAGGGATAACGTGGTCCTGCTCGGGGGTCCTAAGGCGAACAGCTTGGTGCTGGAGTTCAACTCAATAGCTGGCATCTCCATGTTCCTGAGAGGTAGTGAGGCCAAGCTATACGTGAAGTCGAGGGAGTACGATCTAAACGTTAAGTTCGGCAAGGAGGATTACGCGATCGTTTACTGGTTGAGGTGGGAAGGGAGGTTCGTGGTGGTTGGAGAGGGGTTCACCAGGTTCGGTACGCTGGCAGCTTCCATCTTCATGAAGACCAATCAGCTTGAGGATCAGCTCTACTTACTACACTGGGTGGATTCCAACGGTAATGGTGACGTTGAGCTCAATGAGATAGAGGTGATCCTGAAGCTGGATAGGATATGATCAGGTCCTCCTACTCAGGAGATGAGAGATCCTAATGCTGTAAGTAAGGATTAGGTCGTTAACGAATGTCACGTATGGGTTAGGCCTGTATACCCTCACCTCCTTCCCCCTAACCGTGTCCTTCCCCACCCTGATCAGGTAGCCATCGATCATACTGGGTATCACGTACCTCCACAGGTAGGCCTTATCGATCCCCACCGTCAGGGCTAGCTCCGTCAGCGTGAGGCCCTCCCTCATCCCCCTTCCCGAGAGGGACCTTTGCACCCTCGCCCTTTGAGCATCTAAGGGAAGGCCGACGAGGTCCAAGAGGAGGGAGCTAATCTGCCTGTCAGATAGGTTAGGGATCCTATCTATAGCCTCCTTAATGCATAGAGCTTTCAGGACCTTCATCTCAGCAGGAGAGAGATCCGGTGTGTGTAGGAGCTCCAATTTAGTTATAGGAGGTGCTATGCCCAATGAAGAGAGGGCCCTGGAGGCTTCCATGAACTCAGCGATGTGGTCGATCCCGCTCAGGAAATGAAGGGCCCTCGCGAATGAGTAGTACCTCCTCTCGAGCTCGAGTTCCTCAGAGAGCTTCCTATACGTAGAGGAGATCTCGCTTCCAACTAGGGAAGGATCTGACCAAAGCGATGGGTTCATATAGAAGAGTGCTTTCGAGAGTAGCCCCTCGCTCACTACGAGCTGCGGGTTCCCGAACGAGAAGATGCTCATGAGGGAGATATCCAGAGGTATCAGCGTCTCATAAGATGGATCGCTCAGCGTGACCTCGGTCCAGGGGAGGGTGACCCTCAAACCGCTTGGCTCCAGCGAGAGCTCAGCCAAAGTACCAGACGGCTCCTCCTTCAGCTCCACGCAGAACCCGAAGCTGTACTCCCTTAGGTCTTCCGTGAAGCGTGTCAGGATGATCCAATTACTACCTATCCTCTCCTTTATGAGAGAGTTTAGGTGTCTTAGAGGTTCTGCCTCTGCTAGATCTTGAGCTGGACTGTACCTCGAGACCAGCACGTACTTCAGAGACACCTTAGGGAGCGGGGGATTATTGTATATATACACGATCCGACATTTTTTTCAATAAAAACCTTTTATAAGCAAAAATGGATCAAACTAGGTATTGCATAAAAATAAGGATGGAGTTAGCCTATCGGGGGCCCAGGAGGGAATAAAGGACCACTCATTTGATTTTTCACCTCTCCTATCTCATCTACCAACTTGGCATTGCCAACCAATCAAGAGCTCTATGAATTTATTTTGATTCATGGACCATTTCAAGAATCCTAAAATCGTCATAGAAATCCAATAACTGCTTTTCTATATAAGAAAACGCTTATATATTCTTGCAACTCGATGATGATCGTGTCGCCCCATGAAATTGAAAAAAGTGAAGAGCTAACTGAGAAATTTCTGAGGGAAGTCAAGGAAGTCCGATCTTTCTTAAGGGAAGAGTTAGTAAGGAATATTCCTCGTAAAATAGTTTTAGGTGACGTTCATG
>CALJEO010000083.1 GCA_938073845.1 uncultured archaeon | reverse complement strand
GAAAAGCACCAACGGAGCTTAGTTCCATTCTAAACGGCTGTATGCCCTTAAGGACCTCGTTCATCACTTTCTTGACGATCTCAAGGCGGTTCTCCTCAACTTCCCCCAAGAACTTCAATGTGAAGTGCAGGTTCTCCCTCTCCACAGGCTTTAGCTTAGCTTTTGACGAAATCACCTCCTCCTGAATGCCCAGGATCCTCGCTATGATCTCTGGATCACTCACATCTATCGCTACAAAGCACCTCACGGTCTCGCCTACCTGTACTCCGGCGGCACTCCCGCGTTGGGTATCACGCATATGAAGAGCATCTCCGTTAAGGCCTGGTACTCATGAGGTAAGTTCGGAGGGATGAACACGGCATTACCCTCAGAGACATCGTATGTGTTCTCACCTATCCTTACCCTTCCGCTACCCCTGAGGATGAAGATCTCGTGCTCCCATGGGTGGAAGTGCTCGGGTAGGGTACCACCTGCTTCTATTTTAATCAATCGCATGGCGAATGTCGGGGCTCCGTCCTTAGGTGAGAAGATCCATTTTATGAAAGCACCCCTGGATCCAACCACCCCCGAGAACTCCAGGGAGCTCACGTCCTTTACAGATGCTGAGCTCATAATGCGATCAGCTAGCTATAAAATAAAAAGGTGGGGCTCGGCCGTCTCGCTCTAATCATGGACATCATGGATCACCTCCCACCTCATTGCCCCGTAATACCTCAAGTCCTCATTTAAAACCTCTCACGAAGGTCAGCACCCCATCTTGATGGGTATCAGGACCTCGGATATCCTCGCTAGCTCTACCCGGAGCCATAGGAACCGACTGATCATACAGAATGGGCGCTCAGAGATCCACTACACTGAGCGAAAGGAACCTCCTGATCTTTTCCACGATCTCAGGCATGGTGGATGGGGAGACAAGGGCTCCGGCTGCGTGCTCGTGTCCTCCCCCTCCGAGGGCCTCCGCTATCTGGAGCGCCGTTATGGGGGAGTCCGGTCTGCTCCTCAGGGAGAGTCTCAGCAAGCCATCCGATCCCCTAGTTAGGGTCCCCAGTAGCTTATAGCCCTGCGACGCTAACTGCATCAGTGGGACGAGGTATGAGGGGTAGTTCCTCACGTTCAGCAACAGGGCTTCTCCCCCCGAGAGCGAGAGGACCCTCTCGATCAGGTCCCCGTACTCCCTGGTCAGGAAGCTCACCTCGGACCTCAGGGAGGGGAGCTCGATTAGATCCTTGGAGCTAATGGGAGGGGATCTAAGGAGGTCTCCGCAGACCTCGAGCAGCTTCCTCTTCCTCTCCTTGAAGAGCTTCCTGATCGCTGATGTGAAGAGGGAGGACTCAAGGTCCATCTTACCGGAGTCCGTGGCATCCGTCAGGTCGATCAGCTCCGAGTACCTCCCCACCCCCGGCTCCCACCCCCGGAGTATCTCATAGAGCACCCTAGCTGTGGATGGGTACTCCGGTCTCAGTATGGGGGTCCTGACCCTGTCTAAGAGGGAGATGTTCGAGGCATGGTGATCTATAAGTACGCGGGCACCTCCTCTGGGCGGTGGCAAATCTAGGACGAGATCGTAACTATCCCAGAGGTTCTTGATCTCGTAGGGGGCTGAGAAGTGGACCTCCAGGCCCTCGGGTCTCACAGCTATCACTAAGGAGGCTGATGTGAGGCCGTCTAGATCCTCACCGTGGCTGCAGATGGAAAGCCTCTCCTCCTTCATGAGATCCTCAAGCATTCCCACGTACTGTCTCAGCGGGTCGCCTTTAAAATCTTTGAAGTGAGGCATCGCTTAGATGGGACGTAAGGTGTTAGTTGCAGGTACCTTTGACATACTGCATGAAGGTCACATAAAGATGCTTTGGGAGGCGAAAGCCCTAGCTGGTGAAGATGGAGAGTTGATAGTAGTCGTAGCGAGGGATGAGAACGTTAGAAAGTTCAAGAAGAGAGATCCCGTGTTAAATGAGTCAACTAGGGCCTACGTAGTCAAGAACCTGAAACCGGTGGATAGGGTCATCATAGGAGAGAGAGACCCTTTGGAATCCATAATGAAGATAAGGCCGGACGTCGTAGCGCTAGGCTACGATCAATGGATGGATGAGAGCTGGTTGAGGAGGGAGCTAGAGGATAGAGGGCTGAAGGTGGAGGTAATTAGACTACCGAGGTTTGGGAACAGTTCCACTTCCTCCATAATAAGGAAGATACTCACTCAGTTCCGCTCATCCGAATGACCTGATGAAGTGATCCGAGAAATCGATCAACAGTATCCGGAGGTCCTCATCAATTTCCGATCTCTCCTGAAGCCTAGTCTGTATATCCTCCACCATCTCAGATACCTTCCCCTCCCTTCCAAGCTTTCTAGCTATTAGGAGGGCTAAACTCAGGGAGTCCACGATCAGCCCGCATGCGACCTCCCGCTCCTCCTCCGAGCCCCCGCACAGGGAGATGCCCCTCACTATCAGCAGAGGGATCCCACATATCAAGGTGATCAGATCTCCTCCTGAAGCATTTTGTACGTTTTCCTCCAATATCTCGAAGAAAAGAAACCTAAGGTACCCACTGAGCCTGCATAATGTCCTCAATCTATCTCTCGGTTCTTGGGAAGAATCTAGCTCCTCGAGGAGCCAGAGAAACTCCTCGTTCAACTTATGGATGCATGCATCGAGGGGTTTCATGAGCTCTAGTGGAGGTACACGCTTAAAAATGGAGCTCCGCGAAGGTCTCGAGAGACCTGGGATGAGGTGGATAGTCGCCTCCGCTTGGCCCTATATAAACACGGTCCCCCATCTGGGCACGTTGGTGCAGGTCCTATCCTCGGATGTCTTCGCGAGGTTCCTGAGGAAGGTAGGGGAGGAGGTCATTTTAGTCTCAGGATCGGATGAGCACGGGACTCCGATAGAGATAGAGGCCATAAGAAAGGGTAAATCCCCAAGGGAACTCACCGATGAGATGCACGAGTACGTGAGCGAACTCTTCAGGAGCTTCGGGATAAGCTTCGATAACTACACGAGGACGGAGAGCGAGGTCCATAAGGAGTTCGTCAGGGAGTTTTACCTGAAGGTCTATGAGAATGGGCACATATTCGAGAGGGAGATAGATCAGCTTTACTGCTTGAGGGATGAGATGTTCCTGCCCGATAGGTTCGTGATAGGGAGGTGTCCCTACTGCGGGTACGAGAGGGCCTACGGGGACCAGTGTGAGCGATGTGGTAGGCTCCTGAATCCCACGGACCTGATTGAGCCTAAGTGCTCCATATGCGGATCGACCCCTGAAATGAGGAGGACCAGGCACTGGTTCTTTGATCTCCCGAAGTTCTCCTCAGAGCTGATGGAGTACATAAGGAACAATGAGAACCTCCCCGATAATGCTAGGGCGAACTCTCTGTCCATGATAGAGGAAGGGCTCAGACCCAGGTCCCTGACCAGGGACAATAAGTGGGGGATCCCTGCACCGTTCCCCGGATCCGAGGGAAAGACCATTTACGTCTGGATGGAAGCTGTACTTGGATACCTCTCCGCAGTGAAAGAGTATTTCATTAAGAGGGGAGAATCAAGTAAGTTCGATGAATTCTGGAGGGACAGTGAGACGAGATCCGTTTACTTCATAGGAAAGGACAACATTCCGTTCCACACGATAATACTACCTGCACTCCTCATGTCGAGCGGTGAGGGCTACGTTCTGCCCTTCAACGTGGCATCAACGGAGTTCCTGCTTTACGAGGGTGAGAAGTTCTCCAAGAGCCTGAGGAGAGGGATATGGATGGATGAAGCCCTGAAGCTCCTCCCACCGGATTACTGGAGGTTCTACTTGATGTACACGAGGCCGGAGCAGAGGGACTCCAGCTTCTCCTGGGATGACTTCGAGTCCAAGGTGAACGATGAGTTGAACGATATAATAGGAAACCTTGTTCACAGGGTGCTCTCCTTCATAGATTCGAGGTTCGGGGGATCGGTTCCCATGACACAACTCGATGAGGAGTCCTCCTCCTTCCTAGAGGAGGTTAAGAGATTGGGAAGGTCTATAGAGGATAACTTAGCCAAGATGAAGCTGAGAGAAGCCTTAAGGGGTCTCATAGAGATGGCCAGGATAGGAAACAGGTTCTTCAACAATAGAGAACCCTGGAGGGATTTCGAGACCAACAGGGATAGAACTTGCTCTACTGTGCTGGCTTCTTACCAGCTTCTTAAGATCATAGCCTACTACATGCACATATACCTACCTTTCTCCGCGGAGAGGCTATGGAACATGCTCGGGTTCGATGGCGAGCCCGACAGAGGGACCGCTTTCTCCACCGATGTTAGTAGTGTGAGGTCCGTTGAGCCCCTCTTCAGGAAGATAAGAAAGGAGGAGCTCATCGAGAGATTGAAGCAAATAAGGGAGAGAGGGGAGGTATTATCGGCGAGAGAGCTCTAGTCCCTCCTAACAATTACCTCTATGCTGACCTCACCGGATGCTATGGGATGCCCGGGCTTGACGGCTTGAACCACTATCCTGTAAGTGGAGTTCCCCGTCACGTTCGCACGCCACTCCAGCACGGCCCTCCCCTCCCCATCTGTCTTAGCGACCTCAGTCACCGTGGAGTTTGGACCTAGGGAAACGGCCAGCAACTTAACACCCTCAGCGGGCCCCTTTTCCGTACTGACCTTAGCCAATATCCTGTCGCTGACCTCTGCGCTCTCAGTCTGATTCATCTCGACGACCAATGTGGGCCTCTCAACCGATAGCTCGAGGTAGATAGGGGGGGCCCCGTAAACGCTGAAGTGAGACTCCTCAGTTATCCCTTGGCCATTGAAAACTGCATGTACCTTCAGGACGTAGAAACCGATCCTGAACCTTCCCTCTTCTATATACACGCTCCCCTTGACCTCGCTGCTGGGAGCTAGGGAAGCTGAGTAAACCGTCCTGTTGACCTGGGGATCCAGGATATCTATCCTGACCTCGGATGGGGCTGAGGGGAAGCGAAGGGTGAAGTTGAGCTGCCCGCCTAGGGGAACGACATCCTCCTCTATCAACACGGAGAACCTAGGTGAATTCACCAGGGGCCAGGCTAGCAGTACAGCGACAAAGATGATGTTCAGAACTACGGCAGCTAGAGTCTTGGCGTTCATGCGTACCCACTACTTGAGAGCAGGGCATAAATAAATTATAGCTGTGAGGCCACACCGGTGGTGTGGGAAGTTGGAGAATAAGAAAGGGCTTGAGAGAATAGAGAGTCCGAGATACATATTCTTCGGACCCAATGCCATCTCGAAGGTCGGGGAGGTGCTGCAAAGCCTGAACGTAGGTTCCCCCATAGTGTTGATAAGCGGGCCCAGCGTCACGAGGGCTGTGGCTGAGGACCTGATATCCTCGCTGGAGCCAGATCATAAGTTCATCCACGTAGTATCCGAACATGGGAGGACTGAGGATCTGATCAACTCTTTGAGGATCTCCAATAAGGTGGGAGCGAGTC
The DNA here is from genome assembly GCA_938073845.1 of uncultured archaeon. GTDB lineage: Archaea > Korarchaeota > Korarchaeia > Korarchaeales > Korarchaeaceae > Korarchaeum. The sequence goes on along the minus strand of CALJEO010000083.1, from coordinate 2,098 downwards.
TGATAATAGGGGTCGGCGGTGGGAGACCATTGGATATTGCTAAGCTACTCGCGGCTGAGTTAGGGATTAGGTATATAGTTGTCCCAACGTCGGCGAGTCACGACGGCATAGCATCACCCGCGATAAGCTTCACCCTCTCCAGGGAGGTGGAGGAGAGGCTTGGGAGGGTGAAACCGATAGAGGCCCCCACTGCAATACTAGCTGATACCACGATAATAAACAGAGCATCCCCACTCACCTTTAAGTCCGGGTTCGGGGATCTAATCGCAAAGATAACAGCGGTTAGGGATTGGGAATTAGCTCACAAGCTGAGGGATGAGCCTTACAGTGAGTACGCAGCCTCAATGTCTCTCTTGAGCGCTAAGATAGTTATGGATCACGCCCATGAGATAAGGGCCCGCCTGGAGGAGTCCACCAGGATACTTGTCAAGGCCCTGATAGGGAGCGGTGTGGCGATGAGCATAGCTGGGAGCTCAAGGCCCGCTAGCGGGAGTGAGCACATGTTCAGTCATGCCTTAGATATGCTATCCTCGGAGGTGGGAGCGAGGACATCGCCTCATGGAATCCAGGTCGCACTAGGGGCGATAATGATGGCCTACCTGCAGGGACAGGATTGGAGAGCCATGAGGGAGAAGCTAATTGAGGCTGGCGTACCTACCACAGCTGAGGAGGCTGGTATAAGTCCGGATCTCGTGGTTAAAGCCCTTACGATCGCTCATAAGGTGAGGGAGAGGTACACGATACTTGGAACCTCCGGCCTGACCCCGAGCGCCGCTGAGAAGCTCGCCAAGGTCACGGGAGTGATATGATGAGAGAGGTTGAGAGGATCAGCACCGTTGACATCAAGATGAAAGCCGAAGTGAACCCCAGCGAGCAGTAGAGGGACTCAAGTTTGCTCATCCCCAAAGTGACGTGATGCACCCTGAACAGTATTATCGTGAACCAGAGAACTGAGAGCAGCGAGAGGATGGGGATAAGTACGTTCGGAAAGGAAAGGAAGTGGTAGAGGATCTCCCTGAAGAATGTGAGTAGTAGCTCCCTCCACCCAGAGCCCTCGCAGGGAATTATCCTACCTTGCGAGAGGAGTAATATGATTGTGTTGATCCCTCCTATGATTGCGTAAATCAATGAACAGCTGCTGATCATATAGAAGTACTTCCTCGCCCTCATCTTGAGCTTAACGGGGACGATTCTAGTGAAAAGGGCCACTGTGAGGATCCAGCTTAGGGAAATGATGAACCATGAGTATATCGCTAGGAGGTTCTTGATCTCAAGGAACGCTCTAACTCTATCATCTAAGGCTCCAGTGGAGCAGGACAACTTGAGATTCAGGAGGCCGAGCGAAGTGGCGTTGAATGTCAGGAAGAGGAAGAGGGAGATAATTGAGATTAGGGGATCCAAATTCATTCCGAGGTTCCTGAGATCTTCCTCCGTCCCCAGTAAGAATCCTAAGGTCCGCAAGGGTAGTACCTCCCGGAGGCCCTAGCCATCTGATCCAGCTTCGAACCCGGCTTATTCACTCTAGGCCTACCAGTATCAGGATCCCTCCTGAACGTGATGTCCACCTCCATCAGGAACTCGTTCAATCCCTCCCTAGGATCCCTTGGCCTCGAGGCGTAACCCTCCTCCCCCGGCCTCCCTCTGAATATGATTATCCTGTCTGAGAACGCCTCCACCGAGAGGAGGTCGTGCTCCACCACTATAGCGGCCTTCTTCTCACCCCCTATCCTTCTTCTAACGGCTTTAGCCACCGCGAACCTGGCTTCCACATCCAGGAAAGCGCTCGGCTCATCTATAAGATATATATCGGCCTCCCTACCGAGGCAGGCCGCTACAGCTACCTTCTGCAGCTCTCCTCCGCTCAGCTCATCCAGGTACCTATCGAGCAGCTTTTCAACGCCCAGCCTCCTCACCACCTCTGCCCTGAAGTAGGCGCTCGAGTAGTTGGCACCGGCCACCCTCCTGAGGAACGACTCAACGGTCCCCTCGTAAGTCGGTCTAATGTACTGAGGCTTGTAAGAGATCTTAAGAGCCTCCATGTAGAGGTTTCCGCTGTCAGGAGTGAGCTCACCTGCCAGGAGCCTCACGAAAGTGGTCT
>CALJEO010000082.1 GCA_938073845.1 uncultured archaeon | reverse complement strand
GTGAGGGCCGAGGTGGAGGGTAAGGGCCTGAGGGATCTGAGGTCCCCAGCTACCCTAGCCCTTATGGAGGCCTTTGAGGAGATATGGGGGGATGCTCATGCCTAGTGTGGGGGTCTACGTCTGTCACTGCGGTAAGAACATAGCGGGCGTGGTGGATGTGGTGAGGGTGGCTGATGAGCTGAGGAGACACCCTGCGGTAGCTCTGTCGAGGCATCACTTCTTCATGTGCAGCAGCTCCGGACAGGACCTGATAAAGAGGGACCTGAGGACTGGGAGGATCGACAGGGTGGTGGTTGCCGCCTGCAGTCCCAAGCTCCATGAACCCCTCTTCAGGAGGGTTGTGGAGGAGGCTGGTTTGAACTTCGGGTACTTCGAGCAGGCCAACATAAGGGAACTGGTCTCCTGGTCGACTGAGGATCCGGAGGAAGCTACCAAGAAAGCCATAGCGTATACTTGGGCCGCTGTGGAGAAGGTGCTCGAGGCAGAGCCCGTGGAGAGTGGGGAGTTCGATGTCGCTAGGGAGGCCCTGGTCATAGGTGGGGGAGTCGCTGGGATAGCGGCGGCCCTGGACCTAGCTGAGAAGGGGGTGAGGGTCCACATCGTCGAGAGGAGCCCTACCCTGGGCGGCATAATGGCTTTACTGGATAGGGTTTTCCCGACGGGCGATTGCTCCCTCTGCATACTCACTCCCATGATGGCCGAGGCCGAGCACCATCCTAACGTGACGATACACACGCTCAGCGAGGTCATGGGGGTGAGCGGCTCGATCGGTGACTTCAGGGTGAGAGTGAGGAGGAAAGCTAGGCACGTGGATGAGGGCAAATGTGTTGCCTGCGGTATCTGCGCCGATTCCTGTCCCGTTGAGGTTCCCAATGAGTGGTACATGAACCTGGGGAGCAGGAAAGCCGTGTATATACCCTTCCCCCAATCCGTCCCCAGGGCCTATGTGATCGATGAGGGGAGCTGTCTCTTCTTCAAGGATGGGAGCTGCAGGAAGTGCGAGGAAGCTTGCCCGGCGAAAGCCATCGAATTGAGCGAGAGGGAGGAGGAGTTCGAGCTGAGGGTAGGTGCCATAATAGTTGCTACTGGCGCCGTTGAGTACGATGCCTCAAACCTCAAGAAGTATGGTTACGGGAAGTTCGCGGATGTGATAACGCATAGGGGCTTCGAATCCCTCATAAATGTCAACGGACCCACTCAGGGCCACCTCAGAAGACCCTCGGATGGGAAGGTTCCGGAGAGCATCCTCTTCATACAGTGCGCGGGGAGCAGGGATGTCAACAACAACCCCTACTGCTCCAACGTCTGCTGCATGATCACGCTGAAGCACGCTGAGATAGTGAGGATGGAGTACCCCGGAACCAGGGTCTACGTAACTTACATGGACATGAGGACTCCCAAGAAGGGATTCGAGGAGATGTACGCCAGGGTGAGGGAGGAGGGAGTGGTATTCATCAGGGGGAAGCCGGGTGAGGTGAGGAGGGAGGGAGATAAGCTAATCGTCGACGTATATGATGAGGTTCTAGGGGAGAAGCTGAGCCTTAAAGTCGATATGGTCGTCCTAGCCGCCGGCCTCTCCCCATCAGATGGTACAATCTCTGTTTCCAAAGTGTTGAACGTACCGAGGGATCTCTACGGCTTCCTCCAGGAGCTGCATCCCAAACTAAAGCCCGTTCAGACATCAAGGCCTGGTATATTCATATGCGGCACGGCTCAAGGTCCTAAGGACATCACTGACTCGGTGACTCAGGCGAAGGCGGCGGCCAGCGAGGCAGCCCATCTCCTGACACTGGGTAAGGTCTCGATAACCGGGGAGAAGGCCAGGGTGAATGAGGAGCTTTGCACGGGTTGCGGGGCTTGCGTTGAGGAGTGCCCCTTCTCAGCTCTAGTGCTCGAGGGGGGGAAGGCTAGGGTGATACCACTGGCATGCGCGGGCTGCGGGATCTGTCAGGGCGCCTGCCCCACGGGGGCCATAGGTAGGAGGCTCTACGATCACGGGCAGATACTGAGTCAGGTAGACGGTATGCTGGAGGTGATAGCTTGAGCTACATAATCGGTTTCTGTTGTAATGAGTGCGCCTACGCGGCCGCCGACCTAGCCGGCAGCACTCACAGGAAGCATCCCGCCAACGTGCTAGTCGTGAGGATACCTTGCTCAGGTACCTTCGACCCATCTTGGCTCGTTTACGCTTTAGCCAGGGGAGCGGATGCTGCCTTCGTCGCCGGTTGCAGGAAGGGGGAATGCCACTATGTGGATGGTAACTTGAAAGCTGAGAAGAGGGTTGATTTCGTCAAGGAACTACTGGAAGCGGTGGGGGTTGAGCCTGAGAGGGTTGAGATGTTCTTCATGGCCTCCTCAGAACCTCATAAGTTCCTGGCAGCGGCTGAGGAGATGGCGAGGAGGGTGGAGAGGCTGGGCCCGCTTCCCAGGGATAGGAGGCTTGAGAGGATCAGGATGGGGAAGAAGAGGAACCTAGTTGAGGCCCTCAGAGCTATCACTAAGAAGGTGGAGGATGTGACGCTTCCAGCCATACCCGGGTTCAAGGTTCCCGTTTTCGATGAGAGCTGCATCGGTTGCGGAGCCTGCGCAGAGGCTTGCGAACAGGGAGCCCTCAGGATCACTGATTCAAACGGTTTTAGGACTATTCTAGTGAGCGCAGCTAGGTGTAATGCATGCGGGGATTGTGTAAAGATCTGCGAGGAGAACGGCGAGCGTGCGCTCAAGCTGGGAGGTTTGAGAGTGACCCAGCTCCTCGCTGAGTGGAGCGAGGGCATAAGGATCCCTTTAGTGAGGTGCGAGGTCTGCGGCAGCTACTTCGCCACGGAGGGAGAGCTGAGGAAAGCGGGCTCTCCGAGAGTGTGTCTCAGCTGCAGAGAGATCTCTGCGGCTAGGGCTATATCCTTCGGAAGGGTGAGGGCATGATAGAGGAACTCAAAAGGAGGACCGGGCAGGATATCATGCTCTGCTTCCAGTGCGGGGAGTGTTCCTCCTCCTGCCAGATGGTCGGCTTCAAGGGGTTCTCGCCGACCAAGCTCATGCACCTGCTTCAGCTGGGGAGGGAGGATGTGATCGAGCGGAGGAGCTATGAAGCGTGCCTTCACTGCTTCCTCTGCTCGGTCAGGTGTCCTCAAGGCCTGAGCTTCCCCGAAATAGCTACTGCGCTATCGAACATTGCCTCAAGCAGGTATGGGGCTAATAGGATTGAGAGAGCTTTCTTGGAGGAGATAGCCAGCAAGGGCTTCGTGAATCCGGTGACACTCGCCCTCAAGATCTTCAACTTTTCCCTTTTGAGACTCTCGGGGCTGAGGGGATTGAGGCTGGCCCATCTGGCGGTCAAAAAGGGTGATGTGAGGTATGACCTCGTCGAGGAGGTGAGGAGAGCTGTTAAGGAGAGTTGAATACTACCCCGGGTGCAGCGGTAAGACCACAGAAAGAGCATACGTTAAGACGAGCCTATTCGTCCTGGAGAAGTTAGGATTTAGCCCAAGACTGCTCGAGGACCTCCCCTGCTGTGGCACCCTTGAGGGGGAGCTTTACAGCAAGGAGCTCATCGGGAGGTTGGCCACTATAATAAACAGGGAGGCCGGGGGAAGGGTGATAACGGGATGCAGTGGATGCTACAGCACTATAAATAGGGGCGGGGGACAAGCCACACACCTGGTCGATCTACTAGCTAGGGAAGCTGGTTTAGAGGAAATATCGTCCAGGATAGTGAGGAGATTAAACGTGAAGGTCGCTCCTTATTACGGCTGTCTCGCCCTCAGGCCGAGGAGCTTGGCTATAGATGATCCGGAGGATCCCAGCATTCTTGGGAATATTCTTTCCCTCACAGGGGCTGAGGTCATTGATTTTCCAATGAAAACGAAATGCTGCGGAGGTCCTTTGATCCTTAAAGAACCGGAACTGGCTGTTAAGATGG
>CALJEO010000081.1 GCA_938073845.1 uncultured archaeon | reverse complement strand
GTACCCACCGTGAGGATAAATGGGGCAGATTTAGATCCCAACTTCGAGGACAAGGGGATCTACAGGGCCACGTGCACCAGGATATATAAGTGGGAGGGGCGGATGTACAGCTATCCCCCGAAGGAGATGGTCTTAGAAGCTCTCAGGAGGCTGGGACTCCTGAGCAAGTGAGGGACGATGTCTCAGGATATCGAGAGGGAGATACTGGGCTACCTGGGAGGATCAAGGAAGCTCATAGAGACGTTCGAGTACCTCAAGCAGAACCCTAGGATCCTCGGATTGCTTGATATGTCTAACGTAGTCCTCGTCCAGAGGCTCAAGTACAACGATCACGGTTTGACGCATGCCATGATAACTACCAGGAACTCCCTTAAGATACTAGACGTCTTAGGTCCTGAGATAGTCGTTACGGAGGACTGGCGTGACTTCGATGACTCTAAGCTTATAGTGATGGTCGCCAGCTTCCTCCACGACATAGGGAACGCTATCCATAGGGAGGAGCATGAGCTACTCAGCATCACCCTGGCCAAGCCATTCGTGGATGATATCGTTCGGCGTTACTATGACCCATCTAAGGAGGTGAGGATAGAGAGCATGATCTTCGAGGCAATGATGTGTCACATGGGAAGGTTCCAGCCAACCAGTATTGAGGCAGGTATAGTGGCCACAGCGGACGGTTGCGACATGGAGAAGGAGAGGGCCAGGCTTCCCTTCCAGCTTGGCCGTCACGATATCCACAAGTTCTCAGCGCTCGCCGTGGAGGAGGTGAGGATAGTGAGGGGGAGGGAGAAGCCTTTGAGGATAACGGTGGGGATGAGGGACCCTAGCGGGACCTTCCAGATAGAGGAGATCCTCCTCAAAAAGATAAGAGGAGCCAACTTCGAGAGGTTCGTTGAGGTCTACGCGGAGATAGCGGGGATGGAGGAGATAAGGTTCATATGAAAAGCTCAGATGAAGAGCACTACAGCATCCTCGCTTGCCATCTCCAGGAAGGTGGTGGCTCCCACTATGTCATCTACCTCATCGAGAAGCTGCTCCCTCTTCAGCCCCATGAGCTCAACAGTGTTGGAGCAGGCGTAAAGCTTGACACCTAGTTCCTTGCACTCCTTTATCATTTCCCTTATTGGAGCCATTCCTATGGATTTTATCCTCTTCTTCATCATACTCGTTGCGAGCGAGGTCATCCCCGGTATCACCCCGAGGATGTTGGGCATTCCCAGGGCCGGGTTGCCGACGGGAGATAGCTTGAGCTTGTCAACGGTATCCTTCCTTATTATGTTGAGTCCCCAGAAGGTGAAGAAGATCCCCGTCTCCAGGCCCATGGCTGCCCCAATCTGAGCTAGTATGAGCGGGGGATAGGCCATATCCAGGGTCCCCTTGCTGGCCACTATCAGGAGCCTCCTGGCCTTGGTCATGAGATCACCCCTCCTGACAGCACATGAGCAAATAAACCTTTGTGGCACAATCGTACGGAAAATAGTTTGACCATCTGAGCGGCGACGTCTGGGGTCATTCGCTTCGGCCATCGTAAGGTTTCAGCGCTTCCAAGGACCTCAAGGGATACTATGCATCACCAATAGCTCCTAGCCCTGCGAGGCCTCCTAGGGGTTACGGGCCTCTCGTAGAGGTAGCTGTTGATGAACCCGGAGGCGAGTAGAGCCACTGAAAGGAGCAACGCTAAATACTTCCCAGTCCCCTCACCCCACTTAACGTACCCCCGTTCTCCGTTGACATCGAACGTAAGCGCTGCGGTCCTAGGGGCTTCGGTGGCTAGGAAGGAGAACTCGAAGAGGAGGAAGGAGGCAAATACCAAGGCCGCTGCTGTGAAGTAGGCTCTTGAGGACCTTCTAAGCAGGGCGTAGATGAGCAGGAGGGATGCCAAGGATAGCGAGGCGGTGCAAACGGTGAGGAAGAATCTAGCTATCCCCGTCCTATGGGCAACTCCCGGAGGAAGTCTTCCCCCCTCAGATAGCCACTTGAACGTTTTAAGTGATAAATCAAGCGAGGAAACGTTTCCTGACGACCAAACGAAAGTTATAGGATTTCCATTGTACTTGAAGAAGCCTCCTAGGTTCGGGAGGTATCCCTCCATCCACCACCAGGTCGTCGTGAACGTGAGGAGGAGCAGTATCAGGGAGAGCACCCCGGCCCAGTTCACTCGTGACACCACGAGGCTCAGGTGTCAAAGTGTAAAAAGGTTTGGTTCATCACTAGCCCATGCTCACATTGGACTCCCTGAGGATAGATATGGAGAACGCGGAGAGGGTGATAGTGGGCTTCATAAAGGGTATGGTAGCGGGTTCTAAAGCGGGAGGCGTTGTGATAGGGCTAAGCGGTGGATTGGATTCCAGCGTGCTCGCTTACCTCTGCGTTAAGGCCCTGGGGAGGGAGAGGGTGCACGGTATGATACTCCCAGACCCCAGGGTCACTCCCAGGGAGGACGTGGAGGATTCCCTCGAATTGGTGGGGAGGCTCGGGATCAACTACTGGTACAAGGACATCTCTGAGATACTGGAGAGCTATGAGAGATCGGAGTTCTTCATTAAGGAAGACAAACTTGCTTTTGGGAACCTGAGAGCCAGGGTGAGGATGTCCCTGCTTTACTACATCGCTAACTCCAGGAACCTACTGGTGGCCGGGAGCAGTGATAGGAGCGAGCTCCTCATAGGTTACTTCACCAAGTACGGGGATGGAGGTGCCGATTTCCTGCCAATAGGGGATCTCTACAAGACGCAGGTGAGATGGATGGCTGAGAAACTAGGAGTACCTGAGAGGATCGCTCGGAAGCCGAGCAGCCCGGCCCTCTGGGAGGGCCAGACCGCTGAGGGGGAGATAGGGATACCTTATGAGAGGATAGACCTGATACTTCATGCTCTATTCGATCTGAGGATGGATCCAGATGAGCTCAAGGATCACTTCGGATCGGACGTCGATAGGGTTTTGGAGATGCACGCTAGGAGCGCTCACAAGAGGACAATGCCTCCCGTGGCCAGGGTAAGAGCTTGAGGTTGGAGGAGATAGCTGAGAGGATAAGGAGGTGTGAGAAGTGCCCCCTTCATACCAGCAGGAAGAGGGCAGTGCCCGGGGAGGGGAGAGAGGAAGCTAGGATAATGTTCGTTGGCGAGGCCCCTGGGAAGAGCGAGGATGAGATGGGAAGACCCTTCGTAGGGGCAGCTGGAAAGCTCCTGGATGAGTTGCTCGCATCGATAGGGCTCGAGAGGCGGGAGGTCTTCATAACGAACGTGGTGAAGTGCAGGCCTCCCAGCAACAGGGATCCTAGGCCCGAGGAGATAGAGGCCTGCCTCCCCTACCTGATCGAGCAGATCTCAGTGGTAGATCCCGATATAATAGTCGCTCTGGGGAGACACAGCGCGGGCGTGCTGCTGGGAAGTGAGTCTATAATGAGGGTCAGGGGGAGGGTGTATGAGGTCGAGGTGTTCGGGAGGATTAGGAAGGTGATCCCAACACTGCACCCTGCGGCAGCTCTGTACAACCCGAGGCTCAGGCCTCTGATCGAGTGGGACCTCGGGGAGCTGAAGCGTACGATCAGCAGTAGGGGTTCCGGGCTGGAGGATTGGATTTAGTTAGATATTCCCGCTGCTCCTGGGGCCGCGATGGCTTTAGAGCGCGAGCTACTTCCCAATGATAGCGTATCTCAGGGGGTACAGTAGCTGATTGACCTCCTTGAGACCGCTATCATGTCCGTTAATGCGAAGCTCGACGATTACAGATGTTTCATCGATTTCAAGTGGAAGGGATTTATTAGCTTGCGAGGCCGGAGGTTCATGCATGTTCCTGAGGAGATCTCGAACTGGGTGAGGGAGGGAATAGTTGATAAGGTCGAACTGGAGTATGTGGACATACTGGGGTATCTCAGGAGCACTCTTATTCCTGCCCAGAGGTTCTTGGAATCTAAGACAGGATCCTTCGATGCTAGTAGTGTGAAGATGGCGGAGATAAGCGAGAGTGATGCCTTACTGATACCAGATTTCTCAACTCGCGTTCTGATAGGGGACGTTTGTAGGATCCTCTGTGAGATATGGGAAAGGGGTAGGAGGTCCACGATGGACCCCAGGTTCGTGGCTGAGAGGACGGAGGAGCTGCTGCTCTCAGAGGGGTACAGGGGCTACATAGGTGCTGAGGTGGAGTTCTTCGTCCTCGGGGAGGACCTGAAGCCCCCATCCCTACCTTGGTCGGAGGGGAGGGTGAACTACATGATATCACCTCCCCTCGATCCCCTGAGGGAGCTGGAAGT
>CALJEO010000080.1 GCA_938073845.1 uncultured archaeon | reverse complement strand
GGATAGGATTCATTGTATGGAGAGATCAAATGGAATTCCCTCCTGAATTGGTTGAGATAAGCCGGTACCTGGGCTTGGATCCTCTATCTGTCCCCAGCAGGGGATCGATCGTAGTGATCCTACCCAAGGACTCACCTACCGGCCAGTTCAAGGAGGTTTTGGACGCTCACGGTTATGCGGTGAGTTTCATAGGTTCCCTTAGGAGTTTAGGCAGGAGCATCGTCGAAGATGATAACGTTAAGGAACTTCCTCCGGGATCCCCTAAAGTGGATCTCTATGAGCTGTAAGCCGCAGTCAGCTTCCAGGAGGCGCTCCGGATAGGTATGATCAATGCCCAAAGGGGACACGCTTTGGAAGTCTTTCTTAATTCCCAAGGCTTTGAGGAGCTGTGGAAGGATGATTTGTTCCCCGGTGGAGTTAATGCTCCAATGAACCTGAGAGGAGCCCAAGGCTGATGAATCCGAGGGATACCACCCTTAAGGCTAAGTAGCTTAGAACCAGATCCAGATCCCTCGATGGGATTGGGGAAGCGTTACCGATCTCCTAAGATAAGGGCTGATGGAGGCTTTCTAGATCAGAACGTATCAGTAAGTAGGTCTAGCCGCAGAACAACATTGGATGACCGGGCGTACCACTCACGAGACCAATCTCTCCCCGCTGTAAGCCCATAAGTTTCTCACATTCTTACTATTTATCGATTAAACACGATTTAATCTTCTCTTCGATCCACAACTCACAAAATCTCTTAGATTCCCGAGATCCGATATGTTAAATTCATTTGGTTTTAAGGTAAATGGAATATTCGGACATTAAATAGGGAATCGCTCTACCAAGAACGCGTACTGGCAACGTAGGGGAAAAATTTTTATTTGAGATCTCCTTCCTTTTTCCTATGCCTAGGGCTAGGTATCTACCTCTTGCCCCTATCGGGAGGATAATAAGGGACGCTGGGGCGGAGAGAGTGAGCGACGCTGCGGTAGAGGCACTAGAGCGCTACATGGAGAAGTTCGCCCTCGAGGTAGGGAGGCAGGCTGTCAACTTAGCTAAACACGCCAACAGGAAGACCGTATCAGGAGAGGATATAGACCTCGCAGTGAGGACCGTTTGGAAGGCGTGAGAGAGCCCCAGTCCCGACCCTTTTTATTTTTATGCACGTTGTGTGCTAGTGCTACACCGGAATTTCAGTAGAGATTTCGGTGGGCTAGCGGTGACTTTCCCAATTCCATGTAAATCGTCCGGTGATATGGTACTCTTTTCAATGTATCCTTGGGCAGATCTCAGTAAAGATCTTAATATTTGGTCAGCAGGAATAGCGGTGACGCTCCGATGCTGAAGGGGTTCTTCGAGCCGAGCTCAATAGCTGTGGTGGGCGCCTCCAGAACTCCCGGGAAGATAGGTTACGAGATCCTGAGGGTTCTCGTTGAGAACAGGAGGAGCGGTGTCTACAGGGGGAACCTCTACGCGGTGAACCCAAGGTCTGATGAGATGATACTCGGCGTACCGACTTACAGGAGCGTTCTGGAGATACCGGAACCTCCGGAGCTGGCTGTTATAGTCACTCCAGCACCTCAGACTCCTCAAGCGTTGGAGGATTGCGGGAAGAAGGGGATCCGAAACGCCGTAGTGATAAGCGGGGGATTCGCTGAGGTAGGAGGGGAGGGCCTGAGCCTCCAGATTAGGCTGGATGAGGTTAGGAGGAGGTACGGAATCAGGGTCATCGGCCCAAACTGCGTGGGAGTAATATCGCCATCGACGGGTGTGGACACCCTCTTCCTGCCCGTAGAGAAGGAGCTCGAGGGCGCTACTTACATCTCCTCACCCAGGCCCAAGCCCGGTAGCGTCGCCCTCAGCACGCAATCAGGGGCCTTCGGTGTCGCATGCCTCGACTACATGTATGGTGAGGGTATCGGACTATCGAAGTTCATAAGCTATGGCAACAAGATCGATGTGGATGAGGTCGACGTCATCGAATACCTCAGGGACGATCCCCAGACAAAAGTGATCCTTATCTACGCCGAATCGATAGATAGGGGGAGGAAGTTCCTCGAGCTCGCTAGGGAGGTTGCTAGGGAGAAACCCATCGTGGTGCTGAAGGCGGGGAGGACGAGCGCTGGGGCTAAGGCAGCTAGCTCACATACAGCAGCTATAGCTGGGAGCGATGTCATCTACGATGCTGCATTCAAGCAGGCGGGCATCATAAGGGTATGGGACATGGAGGAGCTTTTCGACGTAGCAAAAGCTTTGGCGATGCAGCCACCGGCCGAGGGGGAGAACGTGGCCATACTGACTGACGGTGGTGGTGTTGGGGTGATGGCAGCCGACGAGACTGAAGCTCTGGGACTTAAGTTAGCGGAGTTTTCCCCACAGACTTTGGAGAGGCTTAGGGATCTGCAGAGGAGCGATGTGATACCGCCCATAGCTTCCCTAACGAACCCCATAGATCTCACTGGAAGTGCGACGGACGATTCATTCATAGGAGCATTGGAGCTGATCCTTCAGGATCCTAACGTCTTCGGCGTAATAGTATTGGCCCTTCACCACGTCCCGGGCGTCACCTCGGAGCTACCTAAGAGGATAGCTGAGGTCTCGAGAGGGTACGGGAAGCCCATTGTAGCGATGGATGTGGGGAGCTCACAGTACGCCGTTGAGTTCAGGAAGTTATTTGAGAGGGAGGGCATACCGGCTTATCCTGAGCCTGAGAGAGCTGTCAAGGCTATGAGAGCTCTCGTTCGCTATGGAATCGCGAGAAAATCCTTGAAAGAGCGATCCTCCTAACTACTGCTAGTATGAGGAGGATTATTGCTGCTGCCAAGAGCATCATAGCCCATAAGGTGCTGATCTCATTACCTTTCTGAAGGACCAAGGTCGTTTTTATCGTCTGAGATAACCTCCTCCCCTCCTGCTTCCAAGAGACCCTGATGTCCAGGGGGATCTCTGGAGGCGCTTGCCTATCGATGTCCACCTCCATCAAGGCAGACACGTTGCTCCTCCCCGGTACATCCCCTACTGCCATTGAAGTGGTTCCGGTGAGGTAAGGTGTTACCACCTCAATCATCACGTCACTCGCGTCAACCCCCGCTTCGTTACTAAGGATGAGAGACATCCTCACACCCCTATCTCCTGGCCTACCTGGGACGATGAGCTCGATCAATTTGAAGTAAGCTTTCTCATCGATTTGCAGTGGTAGGCTGGTCTCACCGTACTTCGAAACTAGTCTAAGATCGTACCTTCCGGGCCTGGCTCCTTCCCTCACGTTGAGGAGGAATATCGCCTCCACACTCCGTCCTGGGGGAAGGGCCGGTATCAGGAATGTATCGGAGCCTGGGTAAGAGGGCTCCACCGACTGAGGTAACGATGTCACGTTCAACCTTAGGTCCTTGGCCATATAATTGCCCAGGTTCGTCACTAGAACCACCAATTTCACGTTAGAATCTCCGGGGTACACTGGAGTTGGTAACGTAGAGACATGAGCCACCTCTATCCTCGGCCGGCCTGAGGCCCTCAGGCCCAAGGTGCTGATATCAAGATGCTCTACCCCGGACTCATCCCTGTAGCTCAACCTAGCCATCAGCTGAACTGCCCCGTAAACGTTCGGGGAGATGTAGAGCGTGAAGTTCCTCACCGCACTCCCCCCTCTCTCCAGCGAGTCTATGTAGGCTCTCCCGGTTCCAACTATCGACCCAAGTTCAGGGGAGGGGAAGGCCAGCTCTATCCTCAGGTCCCTAGCTACGCCGCCCTCATTCCTCACCTTGACCTCTAGCGTGGAGATCTCATCCGTCTCAAGCTCAGGGTTCAGTGGGATGAGTATGAGGAGCGGCCGCTTCGGAGGCTCCGTTATGAAGGAGATGGGGATCACCTGCGTCCTTATGGAATCGTGCTCATCTAAGTAGCTCAGCTCAAGCGTCAACATGAGGCTCCCATAGCTGATGTTGACCGCATACAGCAATGTCGGTATTTCTACCGTTCCCCCGGGCTCCACATCCCCCAGATGGAACCCGGTCTCCGAGAGGACAGCCAGGTCCTTCGATGGGACCAGGTTAGCCCTGACCCTCCTCGCTACCTCCTGCCCCTCGTTCTTTAGGAATATCCTCACTGGCTCCTGAACTCCGGGCCTAAGCACCCTAGTATCCGAGAGGGCCACCATGTAGGGCCCCGCCGGAACCCTCACGTAGAAGCCTAGCGTGGAGGATGAGGTCCTCCGCTCACCTCCGGAGTCAAGCCATTCTAAGGTTGCCAGGACCTGAACGGGGCCCGATTCAAGCGAACTCAGGCTCAAGTTCACCGGGATGATTAGGACCTTCCCAGGGGCTAGATCCCCCAGGTCAAGACTGCTGCTACCCATCGCAGCTATCCCTGGAGGCGTCTGGATGCTCAGACTAGCTCTATAGGCCCATTCATTTCCCTCATTCTCAACGTAAAGTATCACCGTGTTCACCCTCCCGGGATCAAGGTAGTAATCCCTCGTAGAGGCCCTCAGACCCCTCGGCCCAACCTCAGATACCTCTATGGTTTGTGTGGTCGTGTACTGTCCACCAGTGCCTACCTGAGCGTCCCAAGTCACAGTAGCTGTTATTGTGATGGCCTCGTCGACGTTATCCCCCACGTAAACCTCTAGTGGAACTTGCCTCCTCTCCATAGGGTTCATGATTCCAATCTCAATGGGGGAGGCTACCTGAACCCCCAAAGTGGTGGGCGTCAGGGAAACCATGACATTCCTAGCTACACCATCGCCCAGGTTGCTCACGTCCAGGTATAGGGTAGTGGGCCACCCCGGTCTCACGTTGCCCGAGATGGTGCACCTGAGCTTGGGCCTTCCCTGTACGGTGACGAAGAGGGGGATCCTCTGGCTCTGTGGGAAGCCATCCGCATTGAAGTTCAGGGTCAGTTCAGCCCTGTAGTGAGATGCATAGGCGTTGGAAGGAACGTTCACGTTGAACTTTAGGTAGAGAGCTTGTTCCTTGAAGAGGGACCCGGAGTAGGAGGAGGGAGTTGAGTAGGTCGTACCAACAAAGTCGTATATCCTGAGGGTGGCTTGGAAGTTGCTTAGGGTACCGCTGTACGAGCTACTTAGCTCAACGACGAAGGTGTTGGTGGCTCCCAGGACCACGGTAAGCCCCTCCCAGTAAGCATCCCTGAGGTTGATGTAAGATGCGTCAGCGATCTGTCCGGAGAGGCCTAACCTCAGGGCAGCGAGCAATGCGATTACCCTCAGCAGGTTTCTCCTCAATCAGGTCACCTCTAACCTCAGGAACTTCAGGGAGAAGGCTAGGAACACTATTGAGAATATCGTGATCACCGCTAGATGATCTAGTACCATTAGGAAGCCCCATCCCTTTAGAGAGACGTTTCTAAAAGCTTTTATGAAGTAGTACATAGGTATGAGGGACGCTATTGTCTGAGCTTCGGGACCCAGTATCTCGACGGGAATTAGCATCCCACTGAACAGCATACTGGGAATGAAGGTGAATATGCTCGCTTGATAAGCCTGAAGCTGATTCTTGGAGAAGACTGAGATCAGAAGACCCATGCTCAGCGAGTTAAGGAGGAAGACCACCGATACCACTGTAATGTCCAATAGGGAGCCCCTAAGCCTCACATCGAAAAGAAGCATGGCTGTCATCAGGCTCAGCACAC
>CALJEO010000079.1 GCA_938073845.1 uncultured archaeon | reverse complement strand
TGACTCCCCTGAACTCACCATTCTCGGAGAGCAGCGAGGTGACGAAGAACTCATGGTAAAATTTTATACCATCGTATTTCAGTGCAGTATCGTATAGCGTGTGCATAGCGTACAATCCCGTCTTGTCCGCGGCGAAGCATGCCCTAGGGAAGCTGTGACCTCCAAAGGGCCTTTGAGCGATCCTTCCATCGCTCCTTCTAGCCCAGGGCATCCCCCAATGCTCCAGCTGATATATCTCCTGAGGAGCTAGTCTGACGAAGAGTTCAACAGCATCCTGATCCGCGAGCCAAGCAGCACCCTTCACAGTATCGTGGGCGTGAAGGTCAAAACTGTCTCCCTCATCCGGATATAGGACGGCTCCAGTTCCCCCAGCGTAGGCTACGGAATGAGATCTCATCGCATGGACTTTAGTCACCACACTCACGTTCAGCTTATCCTCGCTCCTTCTAGCAGCTTCTATAGCTGCCCTGAGGCCCGCTAAACCCGATCCTATGATAACAACATCGGTCTCAATGACTTCCACCAAAGTGCCGACCTCCCTCACCAGTACATCATTTATCGGTAGAGGGAGAGGTCAATAAGATAAATATTTCTAGTGGATTAGTTCTAAAAATCCATTTTCATTACCCAATTTATTTAATAAATCTATTAGATATCATCCAATTTGTAGGTATTTTATTTCCCATAATTTCATCAGTAATTTTAATATTTTTTGGGTGGTCCCTAGCCCACTTGGGGTGAGTGGAATGGTGGCCCGGCTTGATGACATAAAAAACTTTATTGATGGGGTCCTTCAGATGCAAATAGGCACCGTTGAGCAGCTCTGGATATGCGTTGGTTTATTTGCCATGTTTGTAATAGGCCTAATAATATATTACTGCTACTCCAGGAGCCTCGGCTTTCACGAGGGGTGATCTGATGGTGGAAATCAGCAGAAGGGATTTCATAAAGGGTGGGGTCCTCGCTTCAGTAGCTCTGGCAGCAGCATCCCTTGGGATACCGTTAACGCAGTTCCTCTCCTCAGAACGCGTGATTACAGGAGAGATAGGCGGGAGCTCTAGGTCGCTCCCGCTCAAAATAGCTAATGTGAGCGAGGTGAGTCCGGATTCGCAGGTATCCTTCATAATGCCCCTCAATCCAGATGGTAGTAGGGGTCAGCACCCGGCCATCCTGATAAGGCTCAGGCCGGAGTTAGCTCAGAGGGCCGGGACGGAGTTCAAAGCATACAGCGCGGTGTGCCCGCACCTCGGGTGCATAGTCCATCTGGAGCCTCGCGATGATATATACTGCCCCTGCCACGCCGGCTACTTTGATCCGGTGGATGGGAAGGTCCTCGCGGGACCGCCTAAGAAGCCTCTCCCGGAGGTGGAGATAAGGATAGATGAGGTAGGGGACATCTACGCGGAGGGATGGAGGAAATGAGCTGTGAGGGAAGGGAATCCTGCGCCTCCAGGCTTATCAACTGGTTTATCGAGAGGCTAGGGATCAGGGAGTTCACGGAGCTCAAGGTGTACAGGCACACACTGCATCCCCTCTACAGCTTAGGCGGATTAACTACGCTGATGTTCGCGATGAACGCGCTCACGGGGGTACTGCTACTCATGTTCTACGTGCCCGTATTCGGGGAGAGCAACCTCGCCTACGATAGCATAGTGAGGATAATGGATGAAGTGGCTTACGGTTCCGTCATAAGGAGCTTGCATAACTACTCAGCTAATCTGATGATAATCCTCTCCATGCTCCACTTCCTCAGGGTGTACTTCATGGGAGCCTACAAGAGGCCTCATGAACTGACCTACGTGATAGGGATACTTACGGGACTGCTAGCAATTCTCTGCGGAGTCACAGGCTACTCCCTCAGGATGGATCACATCGCTGCTGAGGCGGTGAGGATAGGGAACACGCTCGTATCGACCATGCCCGGCGGTAAGTGGTTAACTCCGCTCATATATGGGACAGGGACCTTCGACGAGATCTTGGGAAGGTACTTCGGGTTCCACATACTGATAGCAGGTCTCATAGCAGTCCTCATGCTGCTTCACTTCCTCATGGTACATGTGCATCACTCCTCCCCTCCCTACGATGGCTCTGATCCTGAACCAGCGATCCCCTTCTTCCCCAACCACCTGCTGACTGAAGTAGCAGCCATCTTCGTGGTCCTAGGCTCGCTTATCGTACTGTCAGCAGCTTTTCCAGCGGAACTCGGTCAGAAGTTCCTGCCCACTGAGAAGCTCCCAGTCGGACAGCCCGAGTGGTACCTCATGGCAGTGTACTCCGGCATAAAGACGGGTGTGGATCCGTTCCTGGCATTCGCGGTGGTTCCCGGAATACTCCTGTTGGTGCTCGCCCTGATGCCCTGGATAGATCCTGCCTACAGCAGGCACCCGAGGAACCGAAGGATAGCCACGCTTTACGGGTCGATACTTTTGGGGGAGTTCATAGTCTTCACAATTTATGGTATACTCACGCCAGGTCAGGAGATACCTCTGATTCACGCTTTAGCAGTAGCTTTAGTCACAGCGGTTGCGATAGGCTTGCCCATCGCGAAGTACACATCTAGACCAGTCCCCCCAAGGAGAGCAGAGAATGTTAAGAGGGTGAGGCATAGGCCAATGATAATTGAGCAGGGGAGCTACATACTCCTCATATTAATGATCGTTCAAGCGGCAGCTTTAGCCCTGGGTATCAACGCTCATTTGCAAGAGATCTATACGCTCGCTTCACTCTACTTCGGGATCTCAATAATAGCCTTCGGTTGGGTAATATTCGTGGCTAAGGTGATGATGGTAGACGCGCCTTACATAACGAGAGTCTTGAGGTAAGTGCGGGAGCTGAGAGATTCTTCCCCCACCATCCTTTCGTTCGATGATTAACTGAAAGGTTTTTTATCGGGTGATGGAGCCGATCCCCGATGAACAGAGATACCCTTCTGTTACTCGGAGTTGCAGCAATAGTGCTATTGGTCCTGGGTTCTACGTACACGGTGATGTACAGAGGGGTAGCCCCCTCGCTTTTGGAGGGTTACACCCAAACGCAGCAATCACAGAAGACTCAGGTACAGCGGACCCAGGCTCAGGAGGCTCCATTTCCCTTCAAGGATAAGTTTCTGCTGACGAAGGAGTTCTCAGTGAATTACGATGTCTACATCAACAAGAGCAAGGAGGGCGAGCTATCGGTCTACCTCAAGGGGGAGAAGTTTAGAACAGATTTCTCGAAGGGTGATGCCCAATATGTAGTGATAAAATCGGGGAACTCTTATATAATATGTTATAAAGCCCCTCAGGAGGAATGGACGTGTCTGAACGTCAGCTCCCTAGAGGAGGCGATTCAATCCACGGGTGAGGAGGGCTTCAAGGATCCGGTGAGCGAGGGTCAGGGCCTCAGTTCCCCCCACTACAATGGATCCAGGAGTTACGCGGGGCAGAAGAGCTACTGCTATTACGTGGTGAGTGAGGCAGCCGGCGGTCAATCTGTGAGGGAGATCTGTATAACGGATAAGGGGGTCCCGGTCTACCACCTCCACCTCGAGAGGTCATCGGATGGAAACGTGATGCTAAGGGTGGAAGCAATAGCGAAAACTATCTCTTACTCAGTGCAGGACAGCGTGTTCAATCCACCCGCTACACCATCCTGATCTTTATGTAAATGTTTTTAACATATAAGTGCGAATATTGTGGTGAAAAACGTGTTACACATAATGTTTTTAAACTACTACTGTGTCTATTAATGGAGAGCATGAGGAGGGACTTCCCATCATTCGAGCACGTTTACAACGCCCTGATGTCTGAACTGAGGGGGTTCGTTCACGGTTCGGAGTGCAATATGGAGCTGATAAGAGAACTGATAGCAAACCTACCATCCGAGTCATTAGAGCAGCTACTCGAGCAATTACGCGATAATCTGAGGTCCTGGTTCGATATGGGCCTCATCTCAGAGGAAAGACTAGCTAAGGGCTTAGAGAAGCTGGAGGAGATAAGAGGACTATATTCCCCGTGA
>CALJEO010000078.1 GCA_938073845.1 uncultured archaeon | reverse complement strand
CGGGACCTACCTAGTGGGAGGGGATCTCGGGGAATCAAGGGAGCTCGTTATATCTGGCTTCGCGCTTGGCAGGGTTGAGGGGAGGCTTGTGGGGAGGTGGGGAGCTAGACCGGGGGATATCCTGATGACCACGGGCAGATTCGGGCTCACCTGGCTCGGCTTCAGGCACCTCCTAGGGGGTTTAGAGATACCGGAGCGATTGATGGAGGATGTGTTGAGAGCTGTCTATGAGCCTGAGGCCAGAGTGGAGGAGGGAATAGTGATCTCGCGTTATGCCACATCGACGATCGATAGTAGCGATGGCCTCTACTGGTCTTTGAGGGAGCTCTCCAGGGCCAGCGGTTGCGGCTTCTTAGTGGAGGACCTCCCGCTGGATGAGAGGGTAAGGGAGTACTTGGACCCCAGAGACATCATAGAGGCCGTTTTTCACGGGGGGGATGAGTATGAGATCGTATTCACCTTGAGGGAGGAGAAAGTCAGGGAGGTCACGGAGGAGCTGGAGCTCCTTGATCTGGAGCCCCTGAGGATAGGAAGGGTCATTGATCGCGAGGGCGTTTACCTTAGGATTGGGGATGAGCTGCTGGAGGTTCCTGAGGGTGGTTGGGAGCACTTCAGAGGTTGACCAGCTCACCTATCGGAGGTATCAGCACATCGACGTTCAGTTTCGAGACCCTCTCAGTGAAGTCCGAGATCTCCCTCTCACTCCCGTGAAAAGGGACCACTTTTCGGGAACCACCGCCCTCACTATTCTTACGGCCTCCGAGGGACTGAAGCTGGGCGAGGGTGATCCCACGGGGATGAAAGCTAGGTCCACTGGGGAGAACGCTTGAAAGCCCCTCGAGAATCCGGTCCCGTTCCCTTGGAAGATGGCCGCGCTCCCTACCTCTAAGAGCAGGACCACTGGGTGGTGCCCGGGGTGAACAGCCCTCAGTGCATGCAGCTTGGTCCCTCTGATCTCCACAATCTCCCCCTCCCTTACCCTGTGGACCCTCCCGCCCAACCTCCTCCTCAGGATCCCGTGGGCTCCGGGATTGCACACGATGCTCGCATCGAACTCAGCAGCTATGCCCTCGAGAGAGTCCACATCGAAGTGATCAGAGTGCTTGTGAGTGAAGAGAACTAGATCCAGTTCCCCCAGCTCGGATAACTCCCCAGGGGAGAAGAGTGAGGCAGGGTCTATGAGTATCCCAAGGCCTCCATGCCTGAGGTAAACCGCGGAGCCCCCCTTCCAGATGAGGGATATCAACCCCTCACCAGCTCCACAGTAGTTCCTGTCTTGAGCCCGCTCACCAGCTCGATGCCCGACAGGACCCTCCCCATGGGGTTCACCGACTCATTGAGCCTAACGTCCGAGAGGGCTATCACCAGCATCCTCTTGGATAGCGAGTAGGCCACATGACCCCTCCTCATGGAACCTCTGGGCTTCTCGGTCCTCGTGTCTATGGGGGCTGAGATGTAGAGGAGCTCACCGCTGTTAACGACCATTCCCTTGATGGGGAGGCTCCTGTAGAACCTCTCGATCGTTATCGGAGAGAGGTGCCTGATGAGTTCCAGCCTCACCACATCTGAGTCCCATCTCAGCGCCACCATGTAGCTCTCTATTCCCTCTATCCTCTCTCTCAATACAACTTCACCTCGGGGAGGGGATCAAATAGCGGATTACCCCTCCTTCCCTGCCCTCACCTTAGCACCCATATAAATCCTTATCCTGGAGTTCCCGTCCACGTAGAGCACGAGACCCTCCCTCTCTAACTCCCTCAGGAGCCTCCTAGCAACGCTCACCCTTATGTTGTACTTCATAGCGAGGGACTGGGGCGTCACGTAACTCGATCTAGCTACTTCCTTCCTGATCTGATCCACCAGCTGGGGTTTGAGTTCGATATCCCTGACCACCTTCTCGGCGCTCATGGAATCACCCCCTGTTCTGAACTGGCATATGCCAGTTCCTCCTCCCTCATGCGTTCGGGGTGAATGGAATGAACCCCACATCCCCTGAGGAAGTTCCTCACATCGATACCTCCTCTAACCCACGACGAGGCGCCTCATAAGCCCTTCGGACTCAACCCCTTTCCACGTATCGGACATGAGCTTCAGCGCCCTCACCTCAGCGTGAGGAGTGCATTAATAAACTTAACGCTGGACGGGAGCTTTTCAAAGCTCACAGACACAAAGGCTTTTAACGCAACGCTAGCCCTCTTCCTCCCTCAGCAAACCCTCTCGGGACGCTAGGAGCTCTATCCTCCTCCTTCTATCTTCGATCTCCTTGTCCAGTATAGAGATCAGCTCGGCCCTTGAGTTGACGCTCTCTAGGACTGATGAAAATTCTGATAGAACCCTGATGAGTTCTGTAAGCTTCTCATTATTTGATTGGATGAGCTCAGCCATCTTCATGAAGTTAGAGATCGCCGGATAAAGCTTCTTGACTAGGAGATCCGAGGAATCCCTGACCTGCTGGGACATGCTCCTTATGTCCTCGCTCAGCTCCTGCCTCATCCTCCTAAGTTCCTCTACCTCCGCCAACAAGAGCTCCTTCCTACCCTCTAGGGACCTGACCTCGGAGTTGAGCTTCCTAGAGATCTCCTCAAGCCTAGAAACATCGCTTCTCAGGGAGGAAAGCTTCACCTCGGTGGAAGCCACTTCAGACTCTAACGCTAACTTCCTGGCCTCCATAGAGTTCAGCTCAGATCTCAGCCTCTCCCTCCCCTCCTTGAGCGCGTCCAAGTCCTTCTCCAGCTCCCCTATCTGGGAATCCATCTGCTCCATGAGGGACCTCCTCTCAGCTATTGCCTGCTCCAACGCGATCTTCCTCCTCTGCATCTCCTCCACCCACTTGACGAGCATATGATATCTGTTGTTCAGTCCCTCGATTTCCTTGCTCAACTTCCCAGCTATTTTGCTAAGCTCATTTACCCTCTCCTCAAGTTCCTCTTTTTCCGCTATCTTCTCATCAAGATCCTCCTTGTTCATGGCTTACCTTCCTCCTATACCGACGCGGGGATTTTAACTTGACGCCGAGCGGACATTGAGTGAGCATGGAGATCACCGAAGTCCCCAACTATAGATAGGAGGCATGCGTATTAAATCCATAAGGGGTCAATTTAATTTCCTTATCAGCGGATCTTTGTATCACGGATTATCATGGTGGACCCCCTCCCCGGATGCATTCAAAGTATTATTACTTCGGAGGACCTATGCATGATGCTGACCAACTACAGGATAAGGCCCTTCAGGCCGGAGGACCTGGAGGATGTTGAGAGGATAAACAAGGTCTTCCTACCGGAGAACTACCCCGGCTACTTCTTCATGGAGAACTACAGGAGGTTCCCGAATAGTTTCCTGGTCGCTGAGACGGAGGAAGGTGATATTGTTGGCTATGTCATGTGTAGGGTCGAGCCTCACTATACCAGGGGCTTCACCCTGATCCTGGGGCATGTACTCTCCATAGCGGTGAGTAAGGAGCACAGGAGGAGGGGAATAGGGGAGGCCCTCATGCTAAGGGCAGAGGAGGGTTTGCTCACATACGGTTCGGAAGCCATCTACCTGGAGGTCAGGGTCTCTAATGAGCCTGCGATAAGGCTTTACGAGAAAATAGGGTATAAGAAGCTTGGAATAATTCCCTTCTATTACGCGGATGGGGAGGATGCCTTTCTGATGTATAAGGTGGTCAAGGAGGGTTTGGACGATTCCCTGGTATACCAAGCTCTGGGGAGGAGGGTCGCCCTTGACAAGGACCGTTGATCTGAGGGGCATTAGGAGCCCCAGGACGATAGTTCAGATAGCTAAGCTGGTGAACAAGTCCCCTCCTGGGGAGACCATCAGTTTTTTAATCGGTGATAAGGAGAGCGTTGATGACGTCTACGAGTGGATCGGGAGGACCGGCCACATCCTTAAATCTATCTCGGAGAAGGGAGGCTATTGGCTCATCGAGATAACGAGGAAGGGGGCGTGATCTTGCCGAGAGTTAAGGACCCGAGTCTCGCTGAGAGAGGTCGGGCATCGATAGAGTGGGCGAGGGCCCGCATGCCAGTGCTGTCTGAGATAGCCAAGAGGTTCCTGAGGGAGCGGCCCCTCGAGGGTATCAAGATCTCAGCCAGCATGCACGTAACTAAGGAGACAGCCGTGCTCATGCTCACCCTCAGGGATGGAGGAGCCCACGTCTTCCTCGCCCCATCAAACCCATTATCTACTCAGGACGATGTCGCGGCTGCTCTTGCGCATGAGGGCATAGAGGTTTACGCCTGGAGGAGCATGTCTGACTCGGAGTATCTATGGGCCATGGAGGAGTGCCTTAGGGCTGGGCCTGACGTGACAATGGATGATGGAGGAGACCTTACCGTGATGGCTCACGAGAAGGGCTACTCTGAGAGGATAAGCGGTGGGACTGAGGAGACGACCACAGGCGTGCTTAGGGAGAGGGCGCTGGAGAGGGAGGGTAGGCTCAGGTATCCCATAATAGCTGTGAATGATGCTGAGACTAAGAGAAGCTTTGACAACGTTTACGGTACTGGGCAGAGCACGATAGATGGTATATTGAGGGCCACTAGTATTATGATAGCGGGCAAGTGGTTCGTGGTAGCGGGCTACGGTTACGTGGGGAGGGGAATCTCATTGAGAGCCAGGGGGATGGGCGCCAAGGTCATAGTGACCGAGGTGGATCCCATAAGGGCCCTTATGGCAGCGATGGATGGCTTCATGGTGATGCCGATGCGTGAGGCCGCTAAGATAGGGGATATCTTCGTCACAGCTACTGGTAACAGGGACGTGATAAGGGCTGAGCACCTGAGCCTGATGAAGGATGGCGCCATGCTCGCGAACGCCGGGCACTTCGATGTGGAGGTCTCTGTGAGGGACATAGAGCTAATGGCCCTGGCCAAGAGGGACATAAGGGAGAACCTGAGGGAGTACCTGCTCCCAAATGGTAGGAGGATCTACCTAATCGCAGGCGGTAGGCTAGTTAATCTGGTAGCCGCTGAGGGGCATCCGAGTGAGGTTATGGATATGAGCTTCGCTAATCAGGCTTTGAGCGTCGAGTTCCTGATCAAGAGGAGGGGGGAGATCCCACCTCGGGTAATCCCGGTACCCAGGTCGATAGATGAGGAGGTGGCCAGGATAAAGCTCAGGTCCATGGGTATTGAGATAGACGTGCTTACCAGGGAGCAGGAGGACTACCTGAGGAGCTGGCATTAGGATGGAGGAGCTACCCCTTGGCGCTCTGAGGGTGAGGGGATGGAGCGCTGGTTGCGATCTGTGCTGGAAGGGAGCCAAAAGCGTCCTCTTCATCACAGGAGAGTGCCCTCTCTATGCCAGCTGCTTCTACTGCACGATAGCTGAATGGAGGAGGGGGAAGGACCTCGTGATCGTGAACGAGAGGATCGCCTCTAGCCCTTCAGATGTCTTGGATGAGGTGAGGCTGAGCTCCTCCCTGGGTGTGGGGATCACAGGAGGAGAGCCTCTCTCTGTTCCAGAGAGGATATCGAGCTATGTGAGGCTCCTCAAGGACTCTTTGGGGAAGAGATTCCACGTGCACGTCTACACGAATTCCCTGGGTGCAGACGAAAAATCCTTGTCAGTGCTCTACGACGCTGGAGTGGATGAGATAAGGTTCCACACATGGGATGAGAGGTACTGGGAGAGGATCAGGCTGGCTGTCTCGATGGGATTCTCGGTAGGTGCTGAAATGCCATCCATCCCCATGGGACCTTGGATAGTGAAGCTCAAAAGGCTCTCCAGTTTCCTAGATAGAATCGGGGCCGAGTTTTTGAACTTGAATGAGCTAGAGTTCGTACCGTCGAATAGGGAGAGGCTGTTGAGCATGGGGATGAGGCCGAGGGCGGATGATGAGGTGGGGGTGGAGGGGAGCTCAGAAGCCGCTAGGGAGGTTTTGGAGTACTTGGAGAGGGAGACAGGTATAATGGGATACTTCTGCCCCGCTTTGCAGAAGGAATACCAGGTCAGGATGAGGTGGGTGAGAAGGGCTATGAACGTGGCCAGGGAATACGAGACGCCGACCGATGAGGGTACCCTCATATACGGGGAGGTAATGGGACCGGAGGATCTCCTCATATCCCTGATGAGGAAATACGGGGGTTCTCTCAAGGATGGAGCGCTCTTGATGAGGGCAGAATCATTCGAGAGAGCTCTGAGGGAATTGAGGAGGCTCAACCTCACCGGAAGGCTTATAGAGGTGATGCCAACTGAGGATAGGAGGGTCCTTCAGATCTACCCACTCGATTTCGTTCTGAGGAGCAGAAAGAGTAAGGTGAAGTGAGCTTAGAACTCCACCGTTTCACCTACCTCAGGAGCTTGCGCATTTATTCCAATCCTCTCCTCAAGTTCCATGGAGAATTCTGTGGTTTCATCAC